>NZ_QKLB01000010.1:0-127709 GCF_003224295.1 Curtobacterium sp. MCPF17_046
ACCGGCACCACCGTCCACATCTCCCAGGACGCCGCGGACCTGCTGAACCAGACCTTCAAGACCGACGCCGTCAAGCGCGGCCTGCTCGTCGGCACCGCCACCATCACCGCCCAGATCAAGTAACACCCGATCTGACGCACCACCAGAACGCCGTCCCGCACAAGCGGGACGGCGTTCTCGCATCCCCGGACAGGAAGCCCGGGTTCCACGACACCCCGCCACCGTCCCTCCCGGTTCCGGAACTCGCGCACCTCGACCGTCGAGATGCGCGAATCACGGAACCACGGGGAGGAGCGACGGGAGGCTCGTCCGCCGTTCCCGACGCCGCTACACTCCGGGAGCGGAGTGCGACCGAGCCCTCCAGCGGAGGTGGGACGTGTTCGGGAACCTGGCTGTCGGAACGCACGCCGCGGTGCTGCTCGTGATCATGCTGCTCGAGGTCGGGGCGCTGGTGGTCCTGTGGCGTGACCGGACGCGGAGTCAGCTGGCGAAGGTCGTCTGGACGGTCGTCGTCGTCGTGCTCCCGGTCCTCGGCGCGCTCGGCTTCCTGCTCAACTGGGCACTCGGGCGGCTCGCGGACCGGCTGAACCGCGCGCACTGACCGAAGCCACCAACCGGACCGAGCGCCCCGCGCGGCGGCTCACGCAGGTGTCCGTGCCAACCGCTCGCGCAGGCGAGCCGCCAGCTCGCCCTCGTCAGCCGTGACGAGTCTCCCGTCCCGCACGACCACGCGGCCACCGACGACGACGTGGCGGGGCCGCCGCCCCGGGCACGCCCACAGGAGGCCGGCGACCGGGTCGGCGACCCCGGCATCCGCGACGCCGGAGACGTCCCAGACGCAGAGGTCCCCGGCCGACCCGGCACCGAGGTGTCCGAGTTCCGGCCGCCCGAGACCGACGGCGGACCCCTCGGTCGCCGTGCCGAGCACCTGTCGGGCGGGCAGCTGCGGCCCGACGAGCGCGGAGACCTGCATCGCCAGGCGGGCGTCCGCGAGCAGGTGCCCGGCGTCGTTGCTGCCACCACCGCTGGTGCCCAGGCCGACCGGGACGCCCGCGGCGAGGAGCCGCGCGACCGGCGCGATCCCCCACCCCATCGGCACGTCGCACCCCGGCGCGTGTGTGGCGGTCGCCCCGGCAGCCGCGAGGCGGGCGACCTCGTCGTCGGTGACGTCGCACAGGTGGGCGATCGTGACGTCGGGCGCGAGCCACCCCCACTGCTCGAGCAGGTCGAGCGGGCGTCGTCCGTACCGCTCGAGGGCGATGGCGGTGTCGACCTGTTCGTTCGCCTGCGTGCGTCGGCGCAGGCCGTGCTGGGCGGCGACCTCGCCGAGGGCACGGAACGTCGCCTCGCCGTCCGAGTGCACGCCAGCCGGACCGACCGCGACCTGCAGTCGTCCGTCGGGGACGACGCCACCGACCGCGTCATGGTGGAGCAGTCCGGTGACGATCGCGTCCGCCGACGCGGCCGCCCGCTCGGGGTCGTCCCGGGCGCTCCCCCGGACGAACACCAGCCGCCCGCCGAGTCCGCGGACGGCGTCCACCGTGGCCGCAGCGAGCGCGACCGTGTCGTCCGCCGTCGCGTCCGCCGGCCAGTTGAGGTGGTGGTCGGCGATGGTGGTGACCCCGGACAGGAGGCCCTCCGCGGCTCCGACGGCAGCGGCGAGTCCGTAGAGCTCCGGGTCGTGGCCCACCCGGCCGTACGCACCGGCCATCGTGGGCAGCCAGTCCGCCATCGGTACACCGCGGGTCCCGGGGAGGGTCCGGAACGCCGTCTGCAGCAGGTGGTGGTGTGCGTTGACGAGGCCGGCGGTGACGACACATCCCGAGGCGTCGAGCGTCGTCGCGACCGCACTGCCGTCGTCGACCACGACGTCGCCGTCACGCTCGGTACGGGGGTCGACGAGAACACGGTGTGCGCCGGTGACGGTGAGCATGCAGCGTTTGTAGCAGCGCGGTGTTTCGGGACGGTGTCGAACAGGGACCTCTTCGTCATCCCGCGGCTTCGTCTCATCGCTGAGACAGCTTGCCGATCGTTCTCAGCAGTGAGACGAGGGGTCGTCTTCCACAGCGCCGAGCGGCATGACCGAGGTCCTCGTCCGGCTACGGAGCGGCTCGATCGATCCTCAGCGCGCGACCAGACGGGCTCGGATGTGTTCGGCGACACGCTCCGGATCACTGCACTGCACCACGTATTCGTGATTCCTCCGGGTCCGCAGGACGACTGCCGGCCGGTTCCCGAGGATGAGCCCCGTCGCGGCGCCGTTCCACCGCAGGCCGACACCACCGAACCGGAACCAACTCTGTTCTTCGACCCTGACGGATTCCAGCTCGGAGTACTCGAGCTGACGACGCCAGAGGGGGAAGAACCGAAGGTCGACGCTGTCAGCGACGTCCACGCGCACGGAGGCGGTGACGAGGACGAAACCGGCACCGAGTACGAGCACGGCGGGGAGCATCGTCAACGTCGCGGGACCGATTCCGATCTCACGGACGAGGAGGACCATGAGGGCGACCATGCCACCGAAGCTGAGCAGGAGGAAAGCGCCGAGCACCCTCATCCAGGCAGGTCCGTTCGTCGTCTCCGTCATACCGGTGTCTCCTTTTCTCTTCCCGAGCGGATCCGGTACATCCTCGGTCGAACGAGTGACCATCCGACCGGGACGACCAAGATCAACAGCGCGGCACCCATCACGAACGCGAAGCTCGACACGCCGAGCACCAGCCAGATGGCGAGATGGAACAGGAGTGCGATCGGCAGCAGTATCCGCAATCGGAACGGCGTCGGCAGGAGCACGGCGATCGCGAGACTGAACTCCAGCACGAGCGTTCCCCAGGACGAAGCGGCGACCAGCACTGGGCGCATCGTCACCCATTCCGCCACCGGCCGGAGGAGCGGCGGTGCCCCGAACACGTTGTTCCGCACCCAGTAGAAGAGGGCAGTGCCGTTCACCCACTCTGCACTGCTGAGCTTCCCGAGACAGGCGACGAGGTAGACAATCGCGATCTGCAGCTTCGCGAGCGCGAGGGCGGAGTACGCGACGAGGACGCGCGCGCCCAGAGCACGCTCCGGCTGTACGGCCGTCCACGAGGTCCGCCGCCAGTCGGTGAGACTCACCGGCAGCAGTAGTAACCCCAGGATCCCCGCGAGCTGATCTCCGCCGTCAGGTGCCGCACTCGTCAGCGGCAGCGCGATGAGGAGTACGGCCATGGGGACGGCAGTCAGCGCTGGGAACCAACCAGACGCAGCGATGAGACACAGCACGCCGGCAGTCGCCTGCCCACCAGCGACGACCCCTTCCGGGAGCCAACACGGCCAGGCCATCCAATGCACGCTGGCAGCGCAGCGACCGGGCAAGGCCCCGTCGACCGGGGTGAAGAGCACCGTGGTCGGGCTGAGCAAGTACGTCAGTCCCGCACTCAGGAAGAGCAGACTCCGCGCCGCGCCGAGGGTCGCGGTCCACGGCATCGGTAGCCGCAATGTCCGCCTGAGCCAGTAGCGCCCGGGGCGGTTCAGCATGCGACATCCAGGAAGACGGCCTCTTGGGGCAGTGGCCTCGCCCGCAGATTCCTCCATTCCCACGGAACGGGCTTCTCTGCGACGAGGAGGACCTTGCCGCAGAGCGTCGGCTCCTTGTGCGGGTTCTCCACCCGCAGCGGTTTCGCGTCCTCAGCCACCGCATCACAATCTTCCTCGGTCTCACAGTTCGTCCATGTTCGTTGTCCGACGCCGTGGAGGAAGGTTGCGATCTCAGCTCCCTGCGACCGGCCCGTGCGATCGAAGCCGAAGGCCCAGTTCGAGGACGCACCGACGGCGACGGATCGATCGACAAGCCTTCCTCCGGACACCTCGAAGGGGACGATGTAGGCGCTCTGGGCGTCCTTCGTGAAGAACGCCCAGCCTTGCGGCGCCATCTGCCGGGTCACATGGGCGATCTCGTTCCGGGCCGGAGGCACCACAGCCGGCGTGAAGCTCACCGCTCCTTGCATCACGTAGAAGGCAAGCGTCAACCCCACCATGCTCGCCGTGACGACTGCCGCTCGCGACACCAGGACCGATCGTCCCCCCACCCATGTCAGCTGTGGCAACTCAGTGGCCGAACTGCTCGATGACGGCTGCCACGATCCCGTCCGAGAACCGCGCGCTGGTGCCGGCGTTCGCCGCCGACTTGCTCTTGACCGCGTTGTGTTGGTACGCGACGTTCGCACCGGCCGCGACGTTGAATCCGAGCGCGATGTTGGCTGCGAGAGCGTAGTTCACCGCCGCGACCGCAGTCACTGCGATGACGGCTCCTAGTGCCACGACGACGGCGACGCCGCAGTCCGTTCCGACTTCTCCCGGGACATGTGTACTCTCTGCCTCCAGCGACTTGACCGCCTGCGCCATCGTCGGCGTCCGCAACATCTCGTCGTAGGCCCCGGTCAGCTGCCGCTGTACCCGGACAGGATCACCAGAGAGGACCGCCGCTCCGATCTCCGTGAAGTACTCCGGATCGCGCTCGATCAGTTGCTTCTCGATCTGTCGAACCTTCGCCACGGACGTCGGCGTGCTGACCTGGAGCAGAACGGCTTCGATCTCGTTGTCAGTGAGCGTGGAGACGGCGGTGTTCTCGAGCAACATCCGTGTGCGTTCTCCGCCTTGCAGGAAGAACAGGCTCTCGAACACCTGCCGACCGCGCTGCGCAGCGACGGACCCGGGGGCGTCGCCGTCCGTACCGACGTGCTGCTCCTGAACTACTGGAAGTGCCTTCTGTGTCGGCTGCACAGCCATCGCTGGGACCGCTGTCCCGGCGATGAGCGCAGCAGTGACCAGCCCGACTCCTCCGGTTGTCATCAACGTTCGGCATCGGCTGTGCTCCGCGAATCTGGTCATGGCGTCGATACTTGTCGTCTTACATTCAGTATGTCAACCATGACTAGGGCTCAGAACACCTGCGGATCGGGACACGACCTCCTTCCCGCAGGACTGTGACCCCTTCAGCCGTTCTCCGCGTCGTTCCGCCGGCGCCCGCCAGCACCAGTGGGAAACCGGACGGGAACACCCGCGAAACACGGGGTCCCTAGGTTCTCCCCATGACCCAGACCCTGATCCGGGGCGGGTGGGTGCTGACCGCCGCCCCCGACGCCTCCGCCACACCGTCCGCGATCCGGGACGGTGCGGTGCTCCTCGACGGAACCCGGGTCGCCGCGGTCGGCACCTTCGCCGAGCTGTCGGCGGCGCACCCGGAGGTGGCCGTGCGTGGCGGGGCGAACGACGTCGTCACGCCCGGCTTCGTGAACACGCACGGGCACTTCAGCGAGGGGCTCATCACGGGGATCGGCTCGCAGTACACGCTGTGGGAGTGGTTGAACGCCCTCATCTCACGCGTCAACCCGGTGATGACGCGCGAGAAGGCGTACGCGGGCACCATGCTGCAGGGCATCCAGATGCTCCGGAGCGGCGTGACGACGGCGAACGACATGTTCTGCTCGGACCCGGTCCCCGGCGAGCCGGCGACACCGGGGGTCGTGCAGGCGCTCGAGGAGCTGGGGCTTCGCGGGATCGTGTCGTTCGGCTCCGGAGACGTCGACCGGGACTTCGGTGCGACCCCGATCCTGGAGGAGTTCGACGCGCTCCGTGAGGCCGCCGAGGCGAGCCGCTACAGCTCGTTCCGAGTCGGCGTCTCGTCGATCGGCCGGTACACCGACGCGACGTGGCAGGAGCACGTCGACTACGCGGTCGCCGGCGGCCACGGCGTGCACGTGCACTTCCACGAGGTGCGCGAGGAAGTCACCGCCGCCCGCCAGCGCACGGGGAGGACGGCGATCGGGTACGCCGAGGCGACGGGCATGTTCGAGGTCCCGGTCATCGCCGCGCACAGCGTGTGGATGGACCGTCAGGACCGTGAGACCTACGCGGCGAACGGCGTCGGCGTCGCGCACAACCCGGTGGCGAACGGCATCCTGGCGAGCGGCATCGCCCCGGTCGCCGAACTCCGCGCGCTCGGCATCCCGGTGGGCATCGGCGTCGACGGTCCCGCGTCGAACGACTCGCAGGACTTCCTGCAGGCGATGAAGACCGCCGCGCTCCTGGCACGCGTCCGCGACCTGCAGGCGACCGCGATGAGTGCGCGCGAGGCGTTCGAGATGGGCACGATCGGCGGCGCGCGGGCCCTGCGGATGGAAGACGAGATCGGGTCGCTCGAACCCGGCAAGCGCGCCGACCTCGTCGTGTTCGACGGCGAGAGCCCGACCCTCGCCAACGTGCACGACCCGTTCCAGGCGGTCGTGTTCGTCGCGGGCAGCCGCGAGGTCAAGGACGTCTGGGTCGACGGCGAACTGAGCCTCGCCGACTTCGACGTCACCCGCGTCGACGTCCGCGAGGCGGTGGCGCGCGCCCGTCCGTTGGCCCGCCAGCTCGTCGAGCAGGCCGGGCTGGAGCGCCTGTCGGCGCTCACGGGCGCGCCGCTCGACGACACGGAGCGCCCCTGACCGAGCGCCCCTGACGGAGCGACCGAGCACCGGACGGGAGGCCCGGATCACGGCCGGATCCGGGCCTCCCGTCCGACGGTCAGAGCTCCAGCACCAGGCGCGGGCACCCGGCCGCCGCGCGGCTGACGCAGACCATCATCGTGCGGTCGTCGGCCTGCTCCGCGGGACTGAGCACGGTGTCCCGGTGGTCGACCGACCCCTCGAGGACGGGCGTCTCGCACGTGCCGCAGGTGCCCTCGCGGCAGGACGACAGCACGAACGCGCCGGCGTCCTCCGCGACCTCGAGCAGGCTCCGGTCGGCGGGGACGGTGACGGTCGTGCCGGTCAGGGTGAGCTCGACCTCGAACGCCTCCCCCGAGGCGTCGACGTCCGCAACGGGCTCGAACCGTTCGACCCGGACGCTGCCGGCCGGCCAGTGCGCGGCGGCGGTTTCGACCGCGTCCATCAGCCCGCGGGGGCCGCAGCAGTAGACGACGGCGTCGCGCGGCTCAGCGAGCAGCCCGACCACGTCCAGCCGGGGTGCCTCGTCGGCGGCGGCGAGCGTGACCCGGTCGGGGTGTGCCGCGAGGAGCTCGTCGGCGAACGCCATCCGGTCGCGGGACCGACCGGCGTAGTGCAGCTCCCACGGCGTCCCGGCCCGCTCAGCCGCGGCGATCATCGCGACGATCGGGGTGATCCCGATCCCGCCGGCGACGAACACCGCGGGACGCCCGGGGTCGAAGCCGAAGTGGTTCCGCGGGCCGCCCACGGTCACGTCGTCGCCGACGCGGAGCAGGTCGTGCACGGCCAGCGAGCCACCGCGTCCGGTCGCCTCGCGGAGGACCGCCACCCGCCAGTGTCCGTCGTCCGTCGTGGTGACGAGCGAGTACTGTCGCTCGACGCCGGGCGCCACCCCGAGGTCGACGTGGGCACCGGGCTCCCATGCCGGCAGCGGCGCCGAGTCGAGCGGGGCGAGGTCGAGCGTCACGACGTCCGCAGCCACCTGCCGCCGGGCCGCGATCCGCATCCGGTGTCGCGCCTCTGTCTGCGGCACGGCGGTGCCGTACGCGCCGTTGCTGATGCCCGCGCTCATGCGCCGACTCCGGGCCGCGGCGTCTCCTTGACGACGATGAGGTGGAACGCGCTGCCGTCGGCACTGCACCACCGGTGTCCGGTCCCGCCGCGGTAGTACGCCGAGTCGCCGGGGCCGAGCCGCAGCACGTCCTGGCCGCGCAGGTCGAGCACGACGGCACCGGCGAGCACCGTCACGAACTCGTCCTCGTGGTGCTCGAAGTACTCGCCGAGGTCGGTGTTGTCGCCCTTCCACTCGAGCGGCTCGAAGGCGTGTGGTCCGGCGTGCACGAGCAGCCGCGCCTCGCCGCTCGAGAACGGGCCGCGGGCGCCCTCGCCGGCGCGGAGCACCTCGGGCCGTCGGTCGTCGGGCTCCTGGCGGACCGGTGCCCCGGCGGCGAGGAGGGCGACCTGCGTGGTGTCGAGCGCACCGGCGATCTTCTCGAGCGACACCATGCTCGCGCGGGAGTGACCCCGTTCGACCTGGCTGAGGAACGGGTGCGACAGGCCGGTGCGCTCGGCGAGCTGCACGAGCGTCATCCCTGCCGCGCGGCGGAGCGTCCGGACGTGCGCGCCGATCCGGCGGGCCTGTTCGTCGACGACGCGATCGCTCGTGGGCTCGACCGCGGGGGTCGGAGCGGTGGCCGGTCCGGTGTCGGTCAGTTCGGTGGGCATCGCGCTCCGATCGGGGACGGGAGGGGCTGGGCGTTCCGTGCACGTCATCTCGTCACAGGCGGCAACCGGCGCGAAACCGGGGGGAAACACGGTCGCCCTAGCATCGAAGATGTTGATGCGATCAACATTGTCACACACGATCGAGAGGGTCCCATGGAGTCGTCACTGCCCCGTCGGGTCGCCCTCCTCCGCTCCGCGCTGCTGCCGGACGGCAGGCTCGTGGACGTCGCGATCGACGGCGACACGGTCAGCGCGGTGGCTCCGGCCGACACGCTCACAGCCGGCGACGCGGACACGCTCGACCTGAGCGGACGCCTGCTGCTCCCCGCTCCCGCCGAGCCGCACGCCCACCTCGACAAGGCCCTCAGCGCGGACCGGATCCGGCCGCCGCTCGGCGACCTGGGGTCCGCCATCGCGGCCTGGGCGGCACACGCCTCGACCATGTCGGTCGCGGAGATCGCCGACCGGGCGCGGACGCAGGCGCTCGCCATGCTCGCAGCCGGGACGACCGCGATCCGCACCCACGTCGACGTCCTGAGCGACGGCGGCACCGCGAGCGTCGCCGACAGCGTCCGCGGAGCAGAGGCACTCGTGCAGGTCCGCAAGGAACTCGCCGACCTCATGGACATCGAGCTCGTCGCCCTGGCCGGACCGCTCGCGCCGGACGAGCACGTCGAAGCGGTGCTCGACCTCGGCGTCGACCTGGTCGGCGGCGCCCCGCACCTCGCCGAGGACCCGCTCGCCGACGTCGACCGGTTGCTCGCGATCGCCCGGCGCCGCGGCCTCGGGGTCGACCTGCACGCCGACGAGAGCCTCGACGGGCCGGTCACGCTCGACCACTACGCCCGGGCGGTCCGCGACTGGCCGCGCGACCGCCAGTACTCCGCCGGCCACTGCGTCCGGCTCGGCACGCTCGGCCCGGAGCGGCTGGCCGAGGTCGTCGCCGACGTGGCCGCCGCGGACATCGGCGTCATCACGCTGCCGATCACGAACCTCTACCTGCAGGGCTGGCAGCACCCGGTGTCGACGCCGCGCGGCCTGACGGCGATCCGCGCACTCCTCGCCGCCGGGGTCCGGGTGGCCGCCGGCGCCGACAACGTCCGCGACCCGTTCAACCCGGTCGGCCGCAGCGACGCGCTCGAGACCGCGTCCCTCCTCGTCACCGCCGGACACCTGACGCCGGACGAGGCGTACGCGATGGTGAGCGTCGCCGCCCGGAGCGTGATGGGCCTCCCGGCCGCCGGCCCGGTCGTCGGGGCGCGCGCCGACCTGCTCGCCGTCGCCGCGACCAGCGTCACCGACGCGGTCGCGAACGCGCCGGCCGACCGCATCGTCCTGTCCCGCGGGCGGCTCGTCGCCCGCACCGAGGTGCAGCGCAGCGTCGCCGCCCCCACCCGCGCCCAGGCACCCGTGCCCGAGCCCGCAACCGTCCCCGTTCCCTGACCGCGCACCACCATGCACGAGAACACGAGGTACCCGTGACCACCACCGCACCAGCCCCCGTCACCGCGACGGACACGCTGCTCGACTTCCGGAACGTCGAGATGACCTTCCCCAACGGCACGATCGCGCTGCAGGGCGTCGACCTCACCGTCGACCGCGGCCAGTTCGTCTCCGTCGTCGGCCCCTCCGGCTGCGGCAAGTCGACGCTGCTGCGGATCGCGTCCGGCCTCGAGACCGCCTCGGACGGGACGGCCGGGGTCGCCGCCGACCGGATCGGGTACGTCTTCCAGGACGCCACCCTCCTGCCGTGGCGCACCGTGCAGGGCAACGTCGAGCTCCTCGCCGAACTCGGGGACGTGCCGAAGGCCGAGCGGGCCGCGAAGGCGGCGCACGCGATCGACCTCGTCGGGCTGAACGGCTTCGAGTCGAACCTGCCGAAGCAGCTCTCCGGCGGCATGCGGATGCGCGTGTCACTCGCCCGGTCCCTGACGCTCGACCCGGAGCTGTTCCTGTTCGACGAGCCGTTCGGCGCCCTCGACGAGATCACCCGCGAGCGCCTGAACGACGAGCTGCTCCGCCTGTTCGTCGAGCAGCAGTTCGCCGGGCTCTTCATCACCCACTCGGTGTCCGAGGCGGTCTACCTGTCCACCGAGGTCGTCGTCATGTCCGGCCGTCCGGGCGGCATCGTCGGGCGCTTCGCGGTGCCGTTTCCGATGCCCCGTGACCCCGACATCCGTTTCATGCCCGAGTTCGCCGAACTGGTCGGCGAGGTCTCGCACGCACTCCGGGAAGGACACCGCTGATGGTCACGCTGCAGGAGGTCGCGGACGCCCGCACCGCGCGCACCGCCGCCCGTCGCTCCACCCCGCGCGCCCGTCGGTCGGTCACCTGGTGGCAGCCCGTCGTCGTCCTCGCGGTGCTCGTCGGCGTCTGGTACGCCGCGGCCGCCTACTACGACCACGTGCGGGGCCTGGCCTTCCTCGTGCCGTACCCGCACCTCGTGCTCAAGGCGATCGTCGCCCCGACCGGGATGAACGGCGCACCCTCGACCTTCGGCCACGACCTGTGGACGGCACTCGGCCGGACGACGGTCGTCTCGCTCACCGGCCTGCTGTTCGCCATCGTCATCGGTGTCCTCTGGGCGATGGCGATGGCGCAGGCGAGGTGGCTCGAGAACTCGCTCTACCCGTACGCGGTCGTGCTGCAGTGCGTGCCGATCCTCGCGCTCGTGCCGCTCATCGGCGCCCTGTTCGGGTACGAGTTCACGAGCCGCGTCATCGTCACCGTGATGATCGCCCTGTTCCCGATGGTGTCGAACACGCTCTTCGGTCTGCAGTCGGCCGACAAGGGGCAGCGCGAGCTCTTCCGCCTGCAGCGTGCCGGCCGGTTCGCCCAGCTCGTGAAGCTGCAGGTCCCCGCCGCCCTGCCGTCGATCTTCGTCGGCCTGCGCACCTCGGCCGGCCTCAGCGTCATCGGTGCGATCGTCGGCGACCAGTTCTTCCAGCGCGGCAACCCCGGCCTCGGCGTCCTCATCCAGGTGACGGCCTCGCGGCTGATGGGACCCGAGCTCTACGCGACCATCATCATCGCCTCGCTCTACGGCGTCGCGGTGTTCCTCGTCTTCGGCCTGCTCGGTCGTCTGGCGGTCGGCCGCTGGCACGACTTCGGCTGAGCCGATCCCCGTCTCCCCTCCCCCTCACACAGCACCCGCCCCAGCACCACGAGACCCGCACCACGAACGGAGCCTCCATGCGCACCACCACCCGACTCGGCGCTGTCACCGCCGCCCTCACCGTCTCCGCGATCGCCCTCACCGGCTGCGCGAGCGGTTCGGCGACGAGCGCCACCACCACCGCTGCGACGAGCGCCGCCACCGGCCCGACCGTCGACCTGTCCGACGTCTGCCCCGCGACCGTGGTCGTGCAGACCGACTGGAACCCGGAGGGCGAGCACGGCCACCTGTACCAGATGCTCGGCGCGAACCCGGCGATCGACGCCTCGGGCAAGACCGTCACGGGCGACCTGGTCGCGAACGGCAAGCCGACCGGCGTCAAGCTCGAGATCCGTGCCGGTGGCCCGGCCATCGGCTACTCGAAGGTCAGCTCGCAGATGTACCAGGACAAGTCGATCACGCTCGGCTACGTGTCCACCGATGAAGCCGTCATGTTCTCCGGCGAGCTGCCCACGACGGCCGTCTTCGCCGAGAACGACCAGTCCCCGATGGCGATCATGTGGGACCCGGCGACCTACCCGGACGTCGACAGCATCGAGAGCCTCGGCAAGGCGCTCGAGGAGAACGACGGCGTGGTCCGCTACTTCAACGACGCCGCGTACATGTCGTACCTCGAGCAGTCCGGCATCCTGCCGAAGAGCGTCCTCGACGGCAGCTACGACGGCACCCCGTCCAAGTTCGTCTCAGCCGGCGGCAAGGACGCCCAGCAGGGCTTCGCCACCGCCGAGCCGTACGTGTACAAGAACCAGGTCGCCGCCTGGGGCAAGGAGGTCGAGTCGGCTCTCATCTCGAGCACCGGCTGGAACCCCTACCCCGAGACGATGTCCGTCCGCTCGGACCAGATGTCCGAACTGAAGCCGTGCCTCGAGAAGCTGGTGCCGGTCATGCAGCAGGCCGACGTGGACTACCTGGAGTCGCCCGCCGCGACGAACGACCTCATCACGCAGCTCGTGCAGCAGTACAACAACGGCTGGACGTACGACTCGAAGGTCGGTGCGTTCGCGGCCGAGCAGATGCAGAAGCGCGGCATCGCCACGGACGGTGACAACGGGTACGTGGGCGACATGGACGAGCAGCGCATGGCCGACTTCATCGAGAAGGCCACGCCCGTCTTCTCCGGCTCCGGCGGGAACATGAAGAAGGACCTCGCGCCCTCCGACCTGTACACGAACGAGTTCCTCGACGACTCGATCTCGCTCGGCTTCTAGCCGGTCCGGCCCGGCCGACCATCCACCGACGGGAGGCGCGACACCGCACGCGTGTCGGGCCTCCCGTCGGTCCCCCACCTCCCTTGCAGCAGGAGCAGCCATGACCATCGTCACCCCCGTCTCCGTCTCCCCCACCACCATCGAGGCGCTCCGCGCCGAGCTCGTCGACCTCCTCGGCGAGCGCGGTGTCAGCGCCGACGAACGGACGCGCGCACGCGCCTCCGTCGACGAGGCGACCATGAGCCCGATCCTCACCGAGCAACTGCCGCTCGGGCTCGCCGACCTCGTCGCCTCCCCCGCGAGCGCCGACGAGATAGCCGCCACCCTGCAGGCCGCCGTGCGGCACGGCGTCCCCGTGACCACCCGGGGCAAGGGCACCGGCAACTACGGTCAGGGCATCCCGCTGCACGGCGGCCTGGTCCTCGACACCTCCCGTGCCCGTGCCGTCGTCGAGGTCGGGGACGGCTGGATCACGGCCGAGGCCGGCACGTCGATGGTCGCCCTCGAGCAGGCCGCCGCGGCCGCCGGGCAGCAGCTCTGGATGTACCCGTCCACCGCGCAGTCGACGATCGGCGGCTTCCTGTCCGGCGGCTCCGGCGGCACCGGGTCGATCGCGCACGGGTCGAACTGGCAGGGCTTCGTCACGGCGCTCGACATCGCGCTGCCGGGCGAGCCGGGTCTGCGGCACGTCGAGGGTGACGAGGCGCAGCCCTTCGTGCACACGTACGGCACGGCCGGCGTCATCGCCCGGGCGACCGTCCGGCTCGAACCGCTGCAGGACTGGCGTGCCGTGTACGCGGCCTTCCCGACGTTCGAGCAGGCGCTCGTCGCGGTGCGCACCCTGCGCGGCCTCACCCCGGTGCCGCGGCTCGTCAGCGCCGACCGCGCGGCGATCGCGGCCACCCTGCCGATGGACCCGGCCATCACCGCCGACCGGGCCAGCCTGCGCGGCATCATCGACGCGGCGGCGCTCGACGAGGCGCAGGACCTCATCACCTTCGCCGGCGGCACCGTCGAGGACGTGCGTGAGGGGCTGCAGCAGACCACGAAGGTGTCGATGCTGTCGTACAACCACCCGATCTGGTGGCTGAAGCGGAACACCCCGGACACCGAGTACTTCCACGTCGAGGTCGGCGGCGAGGCGCTCATCGACCGGATCGCCGAGGTCGAGGCCGTCTACCCGGGCGCGATGCTGCACATCGAGGCGGCGCACCTCGGCCCGATCGGCATGCTCACCGCGCCGTACACCGGGGCGGAGGACGTCTACGCCGGCTACCCGCTGCTCCGCGACCTCGGCGTCCGGGTGCACAGCCCGCACCAGTACTACGTCGACCACGGGGTGGAGGAGCTGCTCGCGCTGAAGCAGCAGACCGACCCCGAGGGGCTCCTCAACCCCGGGCACGTCATCGACCCGGCGCTCGTCGAGTCCGGTGGGTCGACCGCGTCGGCACAGCCGGCCGTCCCGGGCTTCGGCAAGTGAGCGGCACACGGAAGCTCGCCGAGTTGTCCGGACCGGCCGTCGCCGCCGGGTTCACGGCGGACACCGTCGTCGTCCAGCCGACCGGAGCGGTCGAGCACCACGGCCCGCACCTGCCGCTGCTCACCGACTTCCTGCTCGCCGACCACATCGGCGGCGCGGCGGTCGAGCAGGCCGCGGCCGAGGGGCTCGACGTCTGGCAGCTGCCCACCCTGGCGTTCACGAAGTCCGACGAGCACAGCTGGGCGCCGGGCACCGTGTGGCTCGACGCGTCGACGATGTTCGAGACTGTCGTGCAGATCGGTCGCGCCGTCGCCCGCACCGGGGCCGGCACGCTCGTGTTCGCGAACGGGCACGGCGGCAACGTCGCGCTGCTGCAGGTCGCCCTCCGCGAGATCCGGAAGCGGTACGGCCTGAAGACGTTCCTCATGCCGACGCTCGCCCGCGTGCCGGGTCCGGACGGCGAGGACGCGGACGAACTCGGCCTCGGCATCCACGGCGGTGCGGCGGAGACGTCGATGATCCTGCACCTGCGCCCGGACCTGGTCGACATGACGCTCGCGGAGCGCTGGGTGCCGGAACACATCGCCGGGTTCTCGAAGATCGCGTTCAACGGCGGTCCGGTGTCGTTCGGGTGGTTGTCGGACGACTTCGGCACGCCCGGTGTCGTCGGGGACGCGAGCCGCGCCTCCGCCTCGTACGGCGCGGCCCTGTGGGAGCACTCCCTCGCCGAGGCGGTGGCCTCGCTGCACGAGATCGCCCGCTTCGACCCCGCCGGTCCCCGGTGACCGTGCTGCCGGGCGAGGCCGCGGCGACCGTCGACGGACCGCCGCCCGCGGACCCGCTCGTGCTCGCCGCGGCCTGGCTCCCGGTGGACGGGTCGGCACCGGGCCCGACGATGACCCTGTCCACGATCGGGCTGGACGGCTACCCGTCCGCCCGCACCGTCCTGCTGTCCCGGTTCGACGGACGGCGCCTGCACTTCCACACCGACACCCGGAGCCGGAAGGCGGCCGAACTGGCGGCCGTCCCCCGGGCCTCCGTGACGATCGTCTGGCCGGAGGCCGCCCGCCAGCTCGTCGTGACCGGCGACGTCGCGCCGGTCACCGACCGGGAGGCCCGGCTCGCCTACGCCGCGCGGACCCGGTACCTGCAGGTGCTCGCCTGGGTGAACGACGCCGACCTGGCGGGTGCGACGGCCGTGCTCCGGCGCGAGCGGTGGACGGCGTTCGGCGAGGAGCGTGGCGACGGCCCACTCGAGCCGCCGACGACGTGGGGCGGCTACGCGCTGACGCCGCTGCGGTTGCTGTTCTGGCAGGGTGCGACGGACGGGCCGAGCAACCGGCTGGCGTACGAGCGCGCCGCGGACGGTGGGTGGCGGCGCGAGGCCTGGCCGGGCTGAGTCGCTGGGCTGGCCGGGGTGAGTCGCTGGGCTGGCCGGGCTGAGTCGCCGGAGTGGCCGGGCCGCCCGCTACCGCACGTCGCGCATGACGCGGATGGTGCCGAGGCTGCCGTCGGTCGGGTCCGGCAGGACCATGCCCGCCTCCAGACCACTCCGCAGGTACTCGATGACCTCGGTGGTGATCCGCTCCCCCGGCACGTACGCGGGGATGCCGGGCGGGTAGGGCGTCGCCTGCTCGGCCGCGATCCGTCCGGCCGCCTCCTCCGCCGGCACGGACTCGGCCGGGGCGAAGAACGCCTCGCGCGGTGTCACCACCGACTCGAGCACGATGCCCGCGCGGCCGGGCAGCTGCACCGGCGGGTCCTGGTCGAGTCCGGGCGCCGCGGCAGCGAGGGCCTCGAGGGCCTGCACGAGCCGATCGGTCGTGAACTCGTCGTCGGCGATCGAGATGTCGACGCCCAGGTGCCGGTGGTCGGACAGCCCGAGGTCGATCTGGTGGTGCTCCCGGATCCAGTCGAGCGCGTGGTACCCGTTGATCCCGAGCGCCTGGACGTCGAGCAGCATGCGCATCGGGTCGAGCTCGTGCGAGGCCTCCGCGTGCAGGAGCTCGTCGTGCAGCACGCTGATCCCGTCGATGGCGTCGATGCGCTCCCGGGTGCGGTCGGCGAGTTCGATCGCACGCCCGATCCGCTCGGCACCGTCCTGCACCATGTGTCGCCGCCAGCCGTCCATCGCGGCGTAGACGAGCACGTTCGGGCTGGTGGTCATGAGCATGTCGGCGCAGGCCCAGAGGTGGTCGTGGTCGACGAGGTCGCCCCGGAGGTGCAGGACGGAGCCCTGCTCGAAGCCGAGGCCCATCTTGTGCACGCTCGTGACGCACACGTCGGCGCCCGCACTCATCGCCCAGGAGGGCAGGTGTTCGGAGAACGGCAGGTGCGCACCCCACGCCTCGTCGACGATGAGGGGCTTGCCGCGCTCGTGACAGACCGCGGCGATGCCCTCGATGTCGGCGCAGGTGCCGTACGGGGTGGGACTGACGACCAGCGCAGCGGCCGCGTCCGGGTGGGCGTCCCAGACCGCGGCGTAGTCCTCGGGCGACGGCGGGTGCGAGATCCCCTGGTCGGCGTCGATCCGGGGTTCGACCCAGTAGGGCTGCAGCCCGGAGAACACCAGGCCGGCCGTGACCGACTTGTGCGCATCCCGGCCGATGACGATCCCGCCGTCCACTCCGCCGACCGAGAGCATCGCCGCCTTGACCGACAGCGAGCTGCCGCAGGTCGAGAAGAAGACCTTGTCCGCGCCCACGGCGTCTGCCATCAGGGCCTCTGCGGTCGCGAGGTAGCCGTTCGACGACGTCCGGTCGTCGAGGCCACCACTGGCGAGCACGTCGTTGCGGAACGGGTCCGACCCGAGCACCGACAGCGTCTCGGTGTCGACCCCGCGGCCCTGCCGGTGTCCGGGCGGCGAGAAGCTGTACCGGTTCATGGCGTGGTGGTCCCGCAGCGCGTCGAGGAACGGAGCGGCCGTCTGGTCGAGATCGTCAGGCATGGTCCCCGTGTAGTCCGGCGGCCGTGGTGGATGATCCAGCCTCGCGTGCCCCGGAGGACAACGAAGGCCCCGGAGGTGGTCTCCGGGGCCTTCGTGGTGTTGCGGTACTGTGCGCTCGAAGGGACTCGAACCCCCAACCTTCTGATCCGTAGTCAGATGCTCTATCCATTGAGCTACGAGCGCGTGGCCCTTGCGAGCCGTGGAAGACTCTACAACAGCTCCGGTCGCAGCGCCAATCGAGCACCGTCCACCCGCGCGCTCGGCGTGTCGCTGGCGGTCAGGCGAGCGTCGGTTCCTCGTCGAAGACCTCGGCGAGGAACACCTGCAGGGCCTGCCACGAGCGACGGTCGGCGCGCTCCTGGTACTGCGCACCGTGGTCGGGTGCGTTCGTCCCGGGGACGGCGAACGCGTGCATGGCGTCCGCGTAGGTCACGACCTGCCAGTCCACCTCCGGAGCGCCGCGCATCTCGTCCTGCCAGGCGTGCACGGCCTCGTCCGGGACGACCGGGTCGGCGCCGCCGGTGAGCACGAGGAGCTTCGCGCGGATGTCGTGCGCGTCAGAGGGGTCGTGGGTGAGCAGGCCGCCGTGGAACGCCACCGCGCCGACCAGCTCAGCACCGGTGCGGGCGAGTTCGAGTGCGCCGGTCCCGCCGAAGCAGTAGCCCATGACGACGACCTTCGTGGCGTCGACGTCCGGGTCCGCGAGCAGGCGGTCGAGTCCGGCGCGCAGGCGCGTGCGGAACAGGGCGTTGTCGCCGTAGAACCGGCCGGCGACCTCGGCGGCGGTGTCGTCGCCGGGGCGGATGCCCGCGCCGTAGACGTCCGCGCCGAAGGCGACGTAGCCGAGGCGGGCGAGCATGGTCACGCGTGCCTCGACGTGTTCGTTGACGCCGTGCCAGTCGTGGACGACGAGCACCGCCGGACGGGGGCCGGCGACGGCGGCGTCCTTCGCGAGCACGCCCTCCAGGTCGGTGCCGTCGGAGTCGTAGTGCACGGTCTCGACACGGATGTCGGCACCGGCGGGTTCGGGAACGGTCTGCAGTATCGCGTCGATCGTGGTCACGCCTGCGGACGTTACGCTCCCGTCCCGGGGACCGTCCCGTCAGCTGTCGACGTTGTCCCAGCTGTCCGGCCCGCCCGACCCGGCGGCGTACTCATCGAGCGGGGTCGTCCCGGCCCGCCAGGCGGCGAGGAACGGCTCGACGACCTTCCACCCCTGCACGGCGCTGTCCCCGCGTACCGACAGCGTCGCGTCCCCCTCCAGGACGCCGGCGAGCACCTCGCCGTAGGCACTCAGCCGTCCGGGGTTGAACGTCGTCGTCAGCGCGGTGTGGTCGACCGTGTACGGGTCGCCCGGGCCGTTGACGTTGAGCTCGAGCTGCATCTCGTCCGGGGCGATCCAGATGCAGAGCCGGTCCGGCAGCACCGCTCCGGTGAGGCCGTTCGGGACGTGCGGCGAGTCCTTGAACGTGATGAGGATCTCGCGGCGCTGCTTCCCCAGGGCCTTGCCGGACCGCAGGGTGAACGGCACCCCGGCCCAGCGCCAGTTGGCGATCTCGAGCTTCAGCTGCGCCAGGGTCTCGGTGCCGAGGGCGGGGTCCACGCCCTCCTCGTCCACGTAGGACGGCAACGACCGGTCCCCCACCGAACCGGCCGTGTACCGCGCGCGCTTGCCCGCGGCCGCGACGTCGCCACCCCACGGCCGGACGGCGCGGAGCACGAGCTCCTTCTGCGTGCGGAGGTCGTCGGCGTCGATCGAGGCCGGGGCCTCCATCGCGACGACGGCCATCACCTGCAGCAGGTGGCTCTGGATCATGTCGACGAGCGCGCCGGCCTTGTCGTAGTACCGGGCGCGACCCTCCAGGCCGAGGGTCTCGTCGTAGACGATGTCGACGCGCGCGACGTGCTGCGAGGACAGCAGCGGCTCGATGATGCGGTTGGCGAAGCGCAGCCCGAGCAGGTTGAGGACGGTCGACCGGCCGAGGAAGTGGTCCACCCGGTGGATGCGTTCCTCGGGCAGGAAGGAGTGCAGCAGGTCGTTGAGGTGCCCGGCACTCTCGGCGTCGGTGCCGAACGGCTTCTCGAGGGCGAGCCGCGTCCGGGCCGGCAGGTCGATGTGGGCGAGCTGTTCGCAGCTCTTCTCGGTGACGGCCGGCGGCAGCGCGAAGTAGATCGCCGGGTCGTGCCGGCAGTCACCGAGCAGGGTCCGCAGGTCGTCTGCGTCCGTGACGTCGGCCGTGCGGTAGGACGAACCGTCGACGACGGCCTGGAGGCGCGGGGACAGTCGCCCATCGCCGGTCGCGCCCTCGTCCTCCTCGTTCTTCGACGCCTGGGCGTTCTCGAAGGCCTGGTGCACGAGGTGCTTCCAGTCGGCGTCGGACAGGTCCTCGACGCCGGCGCCGACCAGCTGGACGTCCCAGTCGTCCTTGACGTCGAGCAGCGTCGCGAGGCCGGGGAGCAGCAACCGCTTGGACAGGTCGCCGCTGGCTCCGAGGATGAGCAGTGTGGTCTGGAGGCTCGCCATGCCCCAGACCGTACTCACCGGCTCCCGAACACGGCCGGGTCAGCCCGCTACGGTGGTGCCGACGCACAGGAGCGTCGACACGGCGCGAGGGAGCACCATGACGACAGAGGGCACCGTCCACGCACCCGACGTGGACCAGCAGCTGGCCGGGCCGCCGCGGCCCGCGTCCCGGCAGGGCGGGCGTCTCCGGGTCGCCGTGGTCGGCACCGGGATGATCGCGGCCGTGCACGTCCGTGCCGCACGGGCCGCCGGCGCCGAGGTGCTGGGTGTCCTCGGCCGGAACCGGGAGCGCTCCGCACAGGTCGCCGCGCAGCTCGGGCTCGACCGCGGCTACGACGACCTGGACGCGGTGATCGCCGACCGCCCGGACGTCGTGCACGTCTGCACGCCGAACGACCAGCACCACCCCCAGACGCTCGCGCTCGTCCGCGCCGGCATCAACGTCGTGTGCGAGAAGCCGCTCGCCGTCTCCGCCGCGCAGGCCGCCGAACTGGAGCAGGCCGCCGCCGACGCCGGGGTCGTCGCGACGGTCCCGTTCGTGTACCGCTACCACCCGATGGTGCGGGAGATCCGCTCGCGCATCGGCGCCGGGGAGCTCGGCCGCGTCCTCGCCGTGCACGGCCACTACCTGCAGGACTGGATGCTCGACTCGGACGCGTCCTCGTGGCGGGTCGACTCCGGCGCTGGGGGGCTCTCCCGGGCCTTCGCCGACATCGGCTCGCACTGGTGCGACCTCGTCGAGTTCGTCACCGGTGAGCAGTTCGCCTCGGTCAGCGCCGTCACCGACATCGTCCACCCGACCCGTCCGGCTGCCTCAGGCATGTCGTTCTCCGGCACACCCGACCCCGACCCGATCGCCGACGCTGCCGAACGGGCCGAGGTGACGACCGAGGACACCGCGGTCGCGACGTTCCGCACCGGCGCCGGGCGCATCGGCAACGTCGTCATCTCGCAGGTGTCCGCTGGCCGGAAGAACCGCCTGTGGTTCGAGGTCGACGGCACGCTCGGGTCGGCCGCGTTCGACCAGGAGCAGCCCGAGACCGCCTGGTTCGGCAACGAGACCGGGGCGCAGATCGTCGTCCGGGACCCGTCCCAGGGCTCGCCCGACCAGCGGCGTCTGGCGGTCGTGCCGTCCGGACACCCGCAGGGCTACGTCGACGCGTTCGCCGCGTTCGTCGCCGACACCTACACCGCCGTCACGACCGGTGCCGCACCGGAGGGTCTGCCGACCTTCGCGGACGGGGCCCGCTCGGCGCGCATCATCGACACCGTGGTCGCCAGCGCCGGCGACGCCGCCTGGAGGGAGATCCGATGAAGCTGGGGATGCTGACCGCGTGCCTGCCCGGGTGGGACCTGGCACACATCGCGGAGTTCGCGAGTGCCGAGGGCTACGAGCGGCTCGAGGTCGCCGTCTGGCCCGGCACCGGCGGACGCGACTTCGAGGCGGCGCACCTGCCCGTCGCCACCTTCACCGACGAGGACGCACGGGCGACCCGGGAGTTGCTCGACCGCACCGGCCTCGAGATCAGCGCGCTGGCCTACTACGAGAACAACCTGCACCAGGACCCCGCCCGCCGCGAGGAGGTCCGCACCCACCTCAGGCACGCGGTCGACGCCGCGCAGCTGCTCGGCGTGCCGTACGTCGGTACCTTCGTCGGCCGCGACATGACGAAGTCGGTGCGCGAGAACATGGCCGAGGGCGACCGCGTCCTGCCCGAGCTCGTCGACTACGCCGGCGAGCGCGGGGTGCGGCTCGTCATCGAGAACTGCGTCATGGAGGGCTGGCACCCGGACGGCTACCCGGGCAACATCGCGTACTCGCCCGAGCTCTGGGAGTGGGTCACCGGACTCGGCTTCGGGCTGAACTGGGACCCGTCGCACCTCACCTGGATCGGCATCGACCCGGTCGAGACGATCCTGCCGTTCGCCGAGCACATCGTGCACGCGCAGGCGAAGGACGTCGAGCTCTTCCCCGGCAGGCGGAACGAGTACGGCTTCTTCGGCAAGGTCGACAAGGGCGAGGACCCGTGGGAGATGGGCTGGTGGCGGTTCCGGGTCCCCGGCCGCGGGGTCGTCGACTGGCCCCGCGTGGTCGACCGGCTCTACGAGGCCGGGTTCGACGGCACGCTGTCCGTCGAGCACGAGGACCCGCTCTGGGGCGGCGAGGACGTGAAGGTCCTCGAAGGTCTCCGGATCGCCCACCGGACGCTCCGGCCGCTCATCGCCGCCGAGTAGCGGCGTCGCCGCCGGACGGGAGGCCCGGATCGCGGGACCGACGTCAGTCGCGTGACCCGGGCCTCCCGTCCGGTGACCGGGTGCTGGGAACGCACGGACACACCGCGAGCACCCTGGTCCCATGAGCCAGAACGTGAGTGAGTTCGTCCTCGACCGGATCAAGGCCTGGGGCGTGACCCGGGTGTACGGCTACCCGGGTGACGGCATCGGCGAGTTCGACGGCGCGCTCGGCAAGGCCGACGGCAAGGGCGAGGGCGTCGAGTACATCCGCCCCACGCACGAGGAGATCGCCGCGCTCATGGCGACCGCGCACGCGAAGTTCACCGGCGAGGTCGGCGTCTGCATCGCGACCTCGAGCCCCGGTGCGTTCCACATGCTCAACGGCCTGTACGACGCCCAGATGGACAACCAGCCCGTCGTCGCGATCGTCGGGCAGCAGGGTCTCGCCGCGGTCGGCACGTTCACGCAGCAGGAGTCGAACCTCGAGCGCGTGTTCGCCGACGTCGCCTGCTACGTGCAGACGATCGCATCGCCGGACGCCGCCGGGGTCGTCATCGACACCGCGTTCCGCACCGCGATGCTCCGCAAGCAACCCGCCGTGGTCGTGCTCCCCCACGACGTGCAGGCGATGACGTGGTCGGAGCCCGGCGCGGAGCACTGGGTGTCCCGGTCGAGCGACGTCCCCGCGTCGACGCGCATCACACCGCCGGCGGAGGACATCCGGAAGATGGCGGACATCATCAACGCCGGGGAGAAGGTGACCTTCCTGGTCGGCGCCGGTGCCCGAGGTGCGACGGACCAGGTCCTCGCGGCCGCCGAGAAGGCCGGCGCCGGCATCATCACGGCGCTTCGCGGCAAGGACGTCGTGCCGTCCGACGTGCCGTACCACACGCAGCAGGTCGGGCTCCTCGGCTCCCGCCCCAGCCTGACGCAGATCAAGGAGTGCGACACGATCGTGCTCCTCGGCACGAACTACCCGTACGGCGAGTACCTGCCCGCGGTGGGGCAGGCGCGCGGGATCCAGGTCGACATCAAGCCGGAGCAGCTCGGCCTGCGCTACCCGAACGAACTCAACATGTGGGGCGACGTCGGGGCCACGCTCGACGCCGTGCTCCCGCTCCTCGAGCAGAAGACCGACCTGGGATGGCAGGAGCAGCTCGCCGACGAGATGCGCGAGTGGGAGGCCGAGATGGGCCGCCAGGCCGAGGTGTCGTACAGCGACGGCGTCAACCCGCGCCTGGTGATCCACGCCGTCAACGAGCGGCTGCCGGAGGGCGTGACGGTCACCTGCGACGCCGGCACCACCGCCGACTGGTACGGCCACCACATCCGGCTCCGCCGCGGCATGCACGGGGACATGTCCGGTCGGCTCGCGACGATGCTCGCCGCGATGCCGTACGCCGTCACCGCGAAGTTCGCATTCCCGGACCGCCCGGCCGTGTGCACGATCGGTGACGGCGCGTTCCAGATGCTCGGCATGAACGAGCTCATCACCGTGAAGAAGTACATGGACCGGTGGGAGGACAAGCAGCTCGTCATCGTGGTGATGCACAACGACGACCTCGGCCAGGTCTCGTGGGAGATGCGCACCGAGGACGGCAACCCGATGTGGCGCGGCTCGCAGGACGTCGAGACGATGGACTACGCCGGGTACGCCGAACTCCTGGGCTTCCAGGGCATCGCCGTGCACAGCGACGACGAGGTCGACGCGGCCGTGGAGCGGGCGTTCGCGTTCCCGGGCGTGACCCTCATCGACGCGTACGTGAGCCGGAGTGTGCCCCCGCTGCCGCCGCACATCACCGCGGAGTACGCCGTCAACACCGCGAAGAGCCTGCTCAAGGGCGACCCGGTCGAGTTCGACGTGGTGAAGGACTCCGCGAAGGCGATGGCGGCGGAGGTCGTCCAGCGTGCGAAGGGCGCCCTCGGCCGCGACTGACGACCGCGGTCGCACGGGGCGGGTCGTGCCCCACAGTTGAACACCGTGTTACGGAGGCGACGCCGTCCTGGCGTGTCGGCTGTGGGTCCTCGTAGGTTCGTGAGGTCGTGTCCCCCACCCGGGGGCAGAACCACCACACCAGGAGTCCTCACACCGATGAGCCCGTCCCACTTCCCCGAACCCACTCCCAGGCGGAGGCGCGGCATCGTCGCCGGTACCGCCCTCGCCACCGCGGGCGTCCTCGTCGCCCTGGGCGCTCCGGCCACCGCGGCCGAGGCCCCCGCCGGCGCGACCGCACCCGTCACCGTGGCCGCCGCCGGTGACACCACGATCGACCTGTACAACGTCAACGACTTCCACGGCCGCATCGTGCGGTCGATCTCGCAGACGGCGGGCAAGCCGACCCCGCGCGACGGGGACGCCGCCGGCGCTGCGACCCTGGCCGGCGCCCTCGACCAGCTCCGCGGGCCCGACCGGTCGACGTCCGCCTTCGTCAGCTCGGGCGACAACATCGGCGGTTCGACGTTCGAGTCCTTCATCCAGCAGGACCAGCCCACGATCGACGTCCTCAACCAGATGGACCTGTCGGTCAGCGCCATCGGGAACCACGAACTCGACAAGGGCCAGGCCGACCTCCGCGACCGCGTGATCGGTGACGACGGTGCGCGCAACGCGCAGTGGGACTACGTCTCCGCGAACATCCTCGACAGCGCGACCGGCGAGCCCGCGTTCGACCCGTACTCGATCCAGGAGATCAGCGGCAAGCGGGTCGGCTTCATCGGTGCCACCGTCGACCTGGTCGGCCAGGGCCTCGTCAGCCCCGACGGCATCGAGGGCCTCGAGATGGGTGACATCACGACCGAGGTGAACAAGGTCGCGACGCAGCTCACGGACGGCGACCCGTCCAACGACGAGGCCGACGTCCTCGTGCTCCTCGTGCACGACGGTGCGGAGTCCAGCGCGGCGACCGACCTCGACGGCGCCTCCGACTTCGCCCGCGCGGTGCGCGGCGTGAGCCCGGAGGTCTCCGCGATCCTGTCCGCGCACACGCACCAGACCTACGTGCACCAGGTGCCGGTCGGGGACGGCACCGCCACCCGCCCGGTCATCCAGACCGGGTCGTACGGCTTCAACCTCGGTCACGTGCAGCTCACGGTCGCCGCGGACGGCACCGTGACGGCGACGAAGGCGGAGAACCTGAAGCTCGTCGACGAGGGCGCGTACCCGAAGAGCGCCGCGGTGCAGGCCACGGTGGACGCCGCCGTGGCGGAGGCCGACGAGCTCGGTGCCGTGGAGCTCGGCACCGTCGACCGTGACCTCGAACGCGCCGTGCAGACGAACGGCTCCGAGAACCGCGGTGGCGAGTCGCTGCTCGGGAACTTCGTCGCCGAGGTCCAGCGTGCCCAGACCCAGCGTCAGGGCTCGCAGATCGCGTTCATGAACCCCGGCGGACTCCGCGACGACATCGCCGCGGGCGCCGTGACGTACAAGGAGGCGGCGGCCGTCCAGTCGTTCGCCAACACCCTCGTCGTCCTCGACCTGACGGGCGAGCAGATCCGGCAGGCACTCGAACAGCAGTGGCAGCCGACGACCGCGAGCCGTCCGTTCCTCAAGCTGGGCGCGTCCGAGGGGTTCTCGTACACCTACGACGCGCAGGCTGCGGCAGGGTCGCGGATCACCTCGATGACCCTCGACGGGGACCCGATCGGCGCCGACACCACCTACAAGGTGACGGTCAACTCCTTCCTCGCCGGTGGCGGCGACAACTTCGGCGCCTTCAAGCAGGCCGCGGTCAAGCAGGACAGCGGCAAGGTCGACCTGGAGGCCCAGGTCGAGTACTTCCAGGCCCACCCGGCCGTCGAGGTCGCGGTCGACCAGCGCGCCGTCGGCGTCACCACGACGCCCGAACCCGAGGGCGGCTTCCAGCCCGGCGACGAGGTGACCGTCGACCTCTCGTCGCTCGTCTTCAGCAACGCCGGTGACCAGAGCGGCACGGTCTCGGTGTCGGCCGGCGGCACGGAACTCGCGTCCGCCCCGATCGACACCACGGTGGTCGACACGACCGACGAGCAGGGCCGCGCCTCGCTGACCTTCACCGTCCCGGAGCCCGGCGCCGCGATGCCGGGCGAGCCCACCACCCCGACCGAGCGCGCACGCCCCGCGGCCGCCGCGGTCGAGACCTCGGACGAGCCCCTCGTCGTCGAGCTGCCGAGCGGACAGCGGATCACGCTGGCCGTGACCGTGCCGGTGCTCGTCGCCCCGGCACCCGGTGAGGAGCCGGTGCCGGTCCCCGGCACCGACCCGACGGTCCCCGCGGACCCGACCACGCCGGCCGCACCCGTCCCGACCGACCCGGACGGCGGCCTCGTCGCGGTGCCGATCGCCGGTGGCGGCTCCGACGACGCCGACGGTGGACCGCTGGCCTACACGGGCGCCGAGGTCGCAGGTCCCGCACTCGCCGCGGTGCTCCTGCTCCTCGCGGGCGCGACCGCCCTGGTGCTCGCCCGCCGCAAGCGGGCCGCGCACGACGCGACGGTGCACGCCGACCGCTGACGGGCCTCCCGGCCACGTCCGACGGGCCCTCCCACCGACCGGCGGGAGGGCCCGTCCCGTCTGCTCGGCCAGGAGGCGCGGTCCCGGGTCCGCCGGTCGCCGTCCCGGGGTCCCCGGGTCGGTTTCCGCACCGCGCCGCGGTACGCTGCTCCCGTCGCATCGCGATGCATCGCGCCGGGTCGCCGGACGGTGGTTCCGTCCGTCGAGACCCCGCGGTGCGGGTGTCCTCCGCCTCCAGGGAAACGGCGGAGGGCACCCCCTCTCCGTCCGGTGGGCGGCGCACCTGCGGTTGGATGGTCTCCATGAACGTGCTGACCGTGGACGGCCTCGCCGCCGTGACGAACGTGCTCGACCTCACCGGGGTCTTCGCGTCCGCGCTGCTCGGCGGGTCGATCGCACGGACGATGGACTTCGACCTGTTCGGGTTCCTCGTGGTCGGCTTCGTGTCCGGCCTCGGCGGTGGGCTGCTGCGGGACGTCCTGCTGCAGAACGGGCCGCCCGTCGCCCTGACCGACCCGCTCTACCTGCCGGTCGCGGTCGCCGGCGCCCTCGCGGCGTTCTTCGTCTCCTTCTCCGAACGCACCTGGGACCGGCTCTTCACCGTGCTCGACGCCGCCGTCATCGGATTCTGGGCGGTGGTCGGCGTGCAGCGGACCTTCGACGCCGGACTGGAGTGGCCCGCCGCGATCATCATGGGCACCGTCACCGCGGTGGGGGGCGGGGCCATGCGCGACATGCTCCTGCGCCGTGTGCCGGCGGTCTTCGGCGGGAACGCCCTGTACGCGACGGTTGCGGTCGCCGCGTCCGCCGTGATGGTGGTCGCCTCGTACCTCGGCTCGCCGTCGATCGGCATCCTGGTCGCGATCCTGCTCTCGCTCGTCCTCCGGTGGGGCGCGGTCCGGCGCGGGTGGGGCCTGCCGAACGGTCGCGACTGGCAGCCGCAGTCCCGGCTGGCCTCCCTGCTGCGCCGCGGGCGCGGGCGTGGTCGTCGGTTCGTCCGCCCCGAGGCCGTCCGGCTACTCCGCCGTCCCGGTCGACGAGCCGGCGCGGGCAGCGTGCACACCGACGGCGAAGCGCCGCATCCCGCGGACCCCGCCGCGGACTGAGACCGGCACTGGGATCCGCGGCGGCGCCGTCGTACACTCGAGACCGCCGGGTATCGACCCGGCCGCACACCCGGTCGTCGCACCGACGTGACCCGAAGACGGCGGTCCCGTCCGGGACGTGCGGGCACGAGGGGCTGCCGCCCGCGCGGCGACCGACGCACGGCGCGGCTCCCCCACCCGCACCCACCGCCGTCACCACCGGCGGTGCCCCGGCACCGACCAGCAGAGTCCCGGAACAGGATCCGATGACCGACGCACCCGAACCGCACACTCCCGGCCCCGACCGCACGAGGTCGGTCCCGCGCACGCCACGCGCCGAGGTCCGGGAGCGCCTGCTCACCGCCGGCGCCCGGGCCTTCGCCGAGCAGGGCGTGCACGAAGCCCGGCTCGACGACATCGCCGCCGCCGCCGGGTTCAGCAAGGGCGCCGTCTACTCGAACTTCTCGTCGAAGGAGGACCTGGTCGGGCAGGTCATGCAACGGGCCACGAACCTCGTGCTCCGATCGCTGCAGGAGCTCGTCCGGGTCGACATCGAGGCCGCGGACGTCGGGGACGTCGTCCGCGCCGCGTTCGGCCGGCACGACCAGAGCGCCCAGTTCGCCCTGCTCTCCGAACTGAGGGGCTACGCGATCCGCCACCCCGAGTTCATGCCCGAGTTCGTCCGACAGCGTCGACACCTGCACGACGGCGTCCGCGAACTCGTCCACCGGTGGTTCGCCGCGCACCCGGAGCTCGACCCCGGCATGCCGCTCGACACCTTCGCCACGCTGCTCGTCGCAGCCAACTCCGGGACCGTGTTCGACGCCCCCGCGCTCGACGACGCCAACCCGGGCGACGTCGTCGCCGCCCTCGTCGAGGCGGTCATCCGGCCGCGTTGACCGGTCGTCCGTGCGTCCACGCCGACGAGGGCAGCAGGCTCGGCGGGAGCAGCCGCGACCGCAGCACCTGCCGGCGGGACACGGCCGCGTCCAGCACGGTCCGGGCCTCCCGGAGTGCCGTCACGAGCGCCTGCGGGTCGGCCGCACCACCCGCCGCGTACCGTTCCCGGTCGACCGCGTCGACGACCGTCTCCAGGTGCGGGACCACCGCGGACGGGACGGTCGCACGGAGCCGTCCGAGCACCGCCCGTGCCGTCCGCGCGGCGGCGGCGGCGTCGCCCGGCGGCGCGGACACCGGGGCGAACCCGTGGTCGTCGAGGTCGTCGAGGAGTTCCCGCCACGCGGTCACGGCCGGGTCGCGGCCGGCGGACACCGCGGCCGTCCGACGGCGACGACGGACCGCCCGCAGCAGGCCCGGCGCGACGAGGAGCACGAGTGCGACGAGCAGTCCGACGAGCACGCCCCAGGCCCGGGAGGCTCCCCCACCGCCCGTCCCGCCGGTCGCGTCCGCCCCGGCCCCCGCACTCGGCTCGGCGCTCGGTGAGGCCGAGGGGGCGGTGGTCTCGCCAGGAGCAGGCAGCGGCGTCTCGGAGGGGGCGGCCGACGGCGTCGACGTCGGGGTGGACTCGGCCTGCGCGGCGGCGTCCGACGCCGGTGTGGGCTCGAACGCGACCCAGCCGGCCCCGCGGATGTACAGCTCCGGCCACGAGTGCAGCTGCCGGTTCGACACCGTGTACTCGCCGTCCTCCTTCGCGCCGCCGGCCCGGTACCCCACCGCGATGCGGGACGGGATGCCGAGCGTGCGGGCCATGACCGCCATCGCGGAGGCGAAGTGCACGCAGTAGCCCGATCGCTCCCGCAGGAAGGTCGCGACGACGTCCATGCTGTCGCCGTCGTACCCGCGCTCGACGGGGGCCGTCTCCGAGTACTCGAACAGCCCGCTGCGGAACCACTGCTCGAGCGCCCGCGCCCGCTCGTAGTCGCCCGTCGTCGAACCCTCGACCCGGGCGGCGGTGTCGGCGATCACCGCCGGCAGGTCGTCCGGGAGCGCGGTGTCGGTCCGGAGCTGCGCCGCGGACGGGGTGCGGAAGCCGCGGCCGTCCGCCTGGCCGAGCCGCCCCGACGCGGCCACGGCGTCGAGGTAGGCGTTCGCCGACACCGATGCGCCGTACGCCTCGTACGTGGCGCCGCGCGTGGTCGCCGGCCCGGCGGACCGGACCGTGTTCGTGTCGCCCGACCAGCGCCACTGCGTGAGGTCCAGGTTGGTCGACTGCGACTCGACCGACATCGCGCCCGCAGGCAGGGGCAGGTAGTTGCTCGACAGCCCGGTGATGCGGACCGTCACGTCGGTGCGGCCGGCGAGCCGCGGGTTCACGCCGACCGCCCACCGGGACTGGTCGGCGGTGTCGGCGGTGCTGGCGTCCGTCACGGTCGGGACCCAGTCCCCGGTCCCGAACTCGTCGAGGTCGGCGAGCTTCAGGTACTGCGGCTGCCCGTCGGCCGACCGGTACCGGAACACCTCGAGCTCGCTCGGGCGGCGGAGGTCCTGCCCGAGCTCGAGCAGCGTCCCCGGACGGCCCGGCTGGATCGGCGAGCGGACCGAGCCGGTGACGCCGGAGAGCCACCCCGAGTCGAGCGGCACGAGGGTCGGCAGCCCGACCGCGACGACGAGCCCCATCGCACCGACCACGGCGGCCGGGAGCACCCGCTGCACCGGACGGACGGAGGTCCAGAGGAGCGCGAGGAAGGCGAGCGCGGTGAGGACCACGATCCACGCGGACGGAGTCTCCCCCGTGATGATCCCCGGCACGAGCAGGATCACGAGCGCGGGCACGGCAGCGAGCGCCGCCGTCGGGGCGATCGCGGCCAGGAACAGCGACGCGCCGGCGACCCACGCGATCGCGACGGTGACGACCAGGCGGATCGCGTCGGTCTGCGGCAGCGGCGCGGGGTTGAGCCGGATGGCCGCGAGCGTCTGTCCGAGCGCACCGCTCTGGTCGAGCCAGCTGAGCGGTGCCGAGCCGTTGAGCAGCGCGACCCCGCACGAGGTGACGATGAGCGTGGCGACGAGCGCGACGAAGCGGACGCCCCGCGGGCGGGACCGGAACGCGAGCACGACGGCGACGAGCACGACGGCGACGAGCACGCCGGACACCCACCACGCGGTCCCCTGCACGAGCGGACGGATCGCGAGGGCGGCGACGAGCACCGGCACCGGGGCCAGTGCGACGACGCGGGCGTCGGGACGGTCCGGCAGGCGGTCGTCGCGGGCGAGGACCTCGCGGACGTCGACGTGGGGCCGCGGTCGGCTCGGGGTGGTGGCGGTCATGCGTGCTGTCCGTCCGCGGTCGGGTCGGCGGTCACCGGGTGCGTCCCGCCGTCGCGCTGCCCGGCACCGGGACGACGAGGACACGCCATCCGGCCCGGTCGAGGACGCCCCGCACGGCCGGGTCCGGCGGCACCACCGTGACGAGCAGGCCCCGGCTCGACCCGTTCGTGGCGGACACGAGCTCCGCGGCCTGGTCGAGGGTGCAGTGTCCCGTCACCACGGCCGTCATCCCGTGCACGTCCCGGCCCCGGACGCCGTGCAGCACCTCGGGCACGTCACGGGCACCGCTCCGCACGGAGACGTCCGCGAGCCCGACGAGGACCTCGGACAGCCCGCCGGCGTCGCCGCTGTGCCGGACGTCCCCGCCGGGTCCGTCGGTCACGAGGGCCACGCGCGAGGTCCGCGCCGACAGCGCCCGGGCGACGCTGGCCGCCACCACGACGGCGTGCTCGAAGGCCTGGTCGCCACCGAGGTCGGCGAGTTCGGCCAGGTCGTCCCGACCGAGCTGCTGGTACGACTCGCGTCGCACGTCCAGCGCGACGACCGCCTCGGGCGGTTGGGCCTGGGTGGTCTGGCGCACGTGCAGGCCGCCCCGCTTGGCGCTCTGCCCCCAGTGCACCCGGCGGATCGGGTCGCCGGGCCGGTAGGGGCGCAGTTCGCTGTCGTCGGCGGACCCGCCCTGCCCGACCCGCCCCTCGTCGGCGGACACGGCCCCGGCGAGTGCAGCGGAGTCGAGCGCCGCGAGCGGGACGGACCCGGGCACGATGACGACCTCCTCCGCGGACACGACGGGCCGGTCGATCCGCAGCAGGCCGAAGGGGTCCTCGACACGGACCGTCACCGGCCCGACGAGACCGCGCCCCCGGGAGATCGCGAGGGCCTCGACCTCGAGCACGGCCGGCGGTGTCGCCGGCCCGACGGCCAGGAGCGACGTCGGCTCCGCCGTGCTGACGAACAGGTCGTCGAGCTGCTCGGTGACGAGCAGCGTCGACCGTGGTGCGAACCGCATGCCGGACCCGCGGAGGGTGACCCGCTCCCGGTAGACCTCGCCGACCTGCACGACCGCACGTGGCGCCGACCGGGAGGCCCGGAGCGGCGCCGCCACGGCGAGTGCGGTCACGACACCGAGCACGACGAGGACGACGAGGAGCAGCCCGGCGGTCACGGCGACGCTCATCGACGTCGCCAGTCCGGCGAGGACGAGGCCGATGCCGGCCACCGTCACGGTCCAGCCGCGGAGCGTCGGGCGGGGGAACGGCGTGCGCCGCAGCATCCCGAGCCCCCGCCGTCCGTACCGGGACAGCACCGAGCGCGTCGCGCCGGTGCGACGCGCGAGCCGCCCGGCGAGGGGACGCTGGTCCGCCATCAGGACCGGACGGGCGTGGCGGTGAAGGGCACCGCGGTGTCGGCGACGATGCGGACGACTATCTCGCGGGCGGTGTCCTCGGCCGCGCCCCCGAGTCCGCGGGCGACCGGGACGAGTCGGTGGGCGAGGACGACCGGTGCGAGCGCCGCGACGTCGTCCGGGGTGACGAACGGGCGTCCGGCGAGGGCCGCAGCGGCGCGGGCGGCCTGCGCCAGGTGCAGGGTCGCACGGGGGCTCGCGCCGAGCAGCAGGTCGGGGTGCGTGCGGGTGACGCGGACGATCTCGACGATGTACGCCTCGACGTCCGCGGCGACGTGCACGGTGCGGACGGCGGCGATCATCGACCGCAGGGTGTCGACGTCGACGACCGGGCGCAGGTCGCCGAGCGGGTCGTGCGCGCCCCGGGCCGACAGCATCCGCCGTTCCGCGCGGGCGCTCGGGTACCCCATCGCGATGCGGGCCATGAAGCGGTCCCGCTGGGCCTCCGGCAGTGGGTAGGTGCCCTCCATGTCGACCGGGTTCTGCGTGGCGACGATCATGAACGGGGACTCGAGCGGCCGGGTGACGCCGTCGACGGTCACCTGCGACTCCGCCATGGCCTCGAGCAGGGCCGACTGGGTCTTCGGACTGGTGCGGTTGATCTCGTCGCCGATGACGACGTTCGCGAAGACCGGCCCGGGTGAGAACCGGAAGGTGCCGGACGACTGGTCGTAGATGTTCACGCCGGTGACGTCGGACGGGAGCATGTCGGACGTGAACTGGATGCGGTTGACCGACCCCCCGACGGACGCCCCGAGCGCCTTCGCGAGCACGGTCTTGCCGACGCCGGGGACGTCCTCGACGAGCAGGTGGCCCTCGGCGAGCATGACGGTGAGGGCCGTGCGGATCGCGTCGGGCTTGCCGTCCACCACGGTCGCGACCGACGAGGCGATGGCCGCCCCGGCTTCCTGGATCACGTCGATCGGGACGGTTCGGTGGGTCAGGTCCGGCACGCAGGTCTCCTCGCCACGGGGTCGATGTGCGGCGATGCTACCCCGGCACGGTGACAGCCAGCGGAGGATGTGTCACCGGTTGCGCGGACGGTCCTCCGGCAGCGGCATGGAGTCCAAGGACCACATCGCGACGCCGTGCAGCGAGAGCTCGCGGGCCAGGTCCTGGCGCACCCGGTAGGAGCGGGCGTCGGACCAGTGCAGCTCCCGACCGTCCGCCAGCGTCGCCGACCACTCGCCGTTGCGCGCCGACCACCGTGCCCGGTCCCCCGCCAGCCGGGCCGCGTTTGCCACGGTCAACGAGCGCTCCACGGCCCCGGGTCCCCACACGTACCCGTACCCGGCGACACCCAGGTCGATGTGACCGCGCGGGACGCCGGCGGACTGCGCCGCCCGGACGACCTGCCGTGTCCACGGGAGCGCACCGATCGTCCCCGGTCCGCTCCACGGCCCGTGCTGGTCGTAGGTCATGAGCACGACCCGGTCGACACGGCGGGCGATCTCCCGCAGGTCGTAGCCGGTGTCGCGGTAGCCCGCCCGGTCCGTCGAGGCCATCACGGCGATGGACGTCCTCGCGCTCGGGCCCAGTCGCTCGCGGACCGCCGCCCGTACCGCGTCGATGAACGCGACGAGGCCCGGTCGGTCCTGCTCCCGCAGGGACTCGAGGTCGATCTGCACGCCGTCGAAGCCGTCGCGCTGCGCCGTCCGGGCGAGCGCGCGGGCCACGCGGTCGCGGTTCGTCGCGTCGGCGAGCAGGGCCGTGCCCGTCTCGGGCGAGAAGTCGCCCAGGGTCTCCGAGAAGTTGCTCACGAGCAGCTCCGACCGGGCACCGGCCGCGTGTGCCGTGCCGGCGAGACGCGCCAGGCCGTCGGGTGCCGCGGCGAGGGCCTTCCCGTCGTCCCGGAGGGTGACGCCGTCCACGCCGATCGTGGTCGCCCGCTGTCCGGCGTCCGCGACACGGGACACCGCGTGCGGACCGGGGCCGATGTACGCCTCGGTCGTCACCGCACCCGCCGTGGCACCGCCGCCGAGCACGAGGCCCACCGCGAGCACGCCGGCCGTCACCACCACTGATCGTCGCTGCACGCGCCGACTGTACCGTGCGGTCGGGACGTGCCGCCCGGCGGTGGCGCGCTCCGCCTACCCGAACCGGCCGTTGACGTAGTCGGCGGTGCGCGGGTCCTGCGGCGCACCGAACATCGCGTCGGTCGGACCGTGCTCGACGATCGCGCCCGGGGTGCCGGCCTCGGCCAGGAAGAAGGCGCACCGGTCGGAGACACGCTGGGCCTGCTGCATGTTGTGCGTGACGATGACGACGGTGACGTCCCGCGCCAGTTCGGTGATGGTCTGCTCGATGCGGCGCGTCGACGTCGGGTCGAGGGCGGAGCACGGTTCGTCCATCAGGAGGACCCGCGGCCGGACCGCCAGCGACCGGGCGATGCAGAGGCGCTGCTGCTGGCCGCCGGAGAGCCCGCCGCCCGCCTGCCGGAGGCGGTCCTTGACCTCGTTCCAGAGCCCGGCCTTCGTCAGGGTCTCCTCGACCAGGTCGGTCTTCGCGTTCTTGTCGAGCTTGACCCCGGTGAGGGTGAGGCCGGCGAGGACGTTGTCGGCGATGCTCATCGCGGGGAACGGGTTCGGCTTCTGGAACACCATGCCGATCTGGCGTCGTGCCTCGGTGATGCGGCGGGAGGCGTCGTAGATGTCGACGTCATCGAGCAGCACCTCGCCCGCGAGCGACGCCGTGGGGACGAGTTCGTGCATGCGGTTGAGCGTCCGGAGGAACGTGCTCTTGCCGCACCCGGACGGCCCGATGAGCGCGGTGACCCGACCGGCCGGCATGGTCAGCGAGACCCGGTCGAGGACCTTGTGGTCGCCGAACCAGGCGGACACGTCACGGGCATCGAGGGTTGCCGGGGTGAGCGTCGGGATGAGCTCGGTCGGGGTGTCGGTGCCGGCGGCGAACCAGCTGTCGAACTCGTCGACCGTGGTGGCGGTGTCGGTCATGGTGGTGGCCTTTCCGGTCACATCAGGTTGGGGAGCAGGAGGGTGAGCTGCGAGGCCGCGAACAGTCCGACGGCGAGCACCACGGGGACGGCCACCACGACGGTCTGCCGGTGGCCCCACAGGCGCATCCCGACCGTGAAGAGCGCGACCATCGCGGCGAGCACGATGAGCCCGAGCACCACGAACGGCCAGACCGTCCCGTCGCCGGCCATCGTGAGCTCGCGGGGTTCGAGGCTGGAGTAGCCGAAGGCCGGGTTGGGGGTCGGCGCCGGGTCGGACACCAGCTCGGCGTCGACGCGGACGACGGAGTGCGGCAGGAACGGCAGCCCGGCACCGGAGACGAGTGTCAGCCGACCGTCACCGACCGCCATCGGGGCCGGGACGGGGTCGCCGGTCCGGCGCACGTCGGTCACGCGGTACCGGGCGGTGCCCTGGCCGGTGGTGGCGGTGAGGGTGTCGCCGCGGCGCAGCTCGGCGATGCGGCCGAACGGGCCGCCGTAGGCCGTCTGGCGTCCGTACACGACACTCGCCCCCGCCTGTCCGGGGAGCGGGGTGTCCCGCCGGTGACCCGGGCCGGACCGCGTGACGTCCGACGTGGTGCCCTGGAGGACGACCGAGCGCAGGCCGATCGCGGGGACCCGGAGGAGGGCGACCGGGGTGCCGTCCGCGACGAGACGGCCGTCGGGCCCGGTCTGCCCCACGGGGGCGGTCGCGTTCGCGAGCTCGAACCGGTAGGCGTCGACGGCGAGCTGCTGGTCGCGGACGTACGAGACCTGCGAGACGGCGATGAACTGCAACGCGAACCCGACCAGCAGCAACCCGACCACGACGAGCGCGGACCCGCCGAACCGCCACCGCTCGGGCCGGCCGAGTACCGGGAGTGCCCGGGCGGCGGGACCGACGGGCTCCGTCGACCACCCGCTGGTCGGGCGGCGGACGGCAGGTCGGCGGACCGTGCGTCGGGAGGTCGGCCGGCGCAGGACGGGCAGCCGTCGGGCCGGCCGGTCCCGTCGGGAGGGGGTGCTGGTCATGGTCTCGTCCATCGCAGTGGTGGGAGGGGCCCGGCCGGCCGCGGTGCGGCCGACCGGGCAGGGGGTGTTACTTGGTGACCTTGAGGGTCGCGGCCTTGCTGGCGCTGTTCCAGGTCGTGCTGCCGCCGTAGGACACGGTCAGCTTGTGGGTGCCGGCCTTCAGCTTCGGCAGGGTGACGGTCACGCGGCCGTCCTTGCTCGACACGGTGCCGGAGGCGAGCTTCTTGCTGCCCTCCTTGACGGTGACGGTCCCGGTCGGCACCGAGCCGGCGCCGGAGACCCGGACGGCGACCTTCGCCTTGGCCGAGGCCTTGACCGACTTGATCGCGCTGACCGTGACGGTCGCGGTGCCCTTGGCCGCCGCGGCGGACACGGTCGGGCTCGTCACGGTCGTGCCCGACGCCTTCCCGACGTAGACCGCGCTGAGCTTGTACGAGGCCGCCTTCGGGACGAACGAGACGGTCGCGGTGCCGGCAGCGGCCACCTGGGCGGTGCCGAGGGTCTCCTTGCCGTTCTTCAGCGTGACCGTGCCGCCGGCTGCGTCCGCGCCGGTGACCGTGACGGCCACCTTCGCGGTCTTGCCGACCGTGAGCTTCGGGGCGGTCAGTGCCACGGCGGTCGCAGGGGCGACGTCGACGGTGGACGGCGCGGAGCTGCTGGACGCGACACCGGCGAGCGCCGGGACGAACAGCGCCGTGACCGAGGCCGATCCGGCGGGCAGGGTGACCGAGGCGGTGCCGGTCGTGGCGCCGCGCGCGATCGTGCCGATGCCCACGACCGTGGTGCCCTTGAACACCTTGACCGTGCCACCGCCCGCGCCGAACGAGTCGACGGAGACCGATGCGGTGACGGCCTTGCCCGCCGTGGCCGTCGCCGGGACGGTGAGCTTCGTGGTGCTCGGGGACGCGGTGACCGAGCGCAGCTGGTCGTAGCCGCAGGTGGTCGCCGGCGTGGTGGCGGGCTCCGGGAGGAAGCCGTAGGCGGCGATCGTGGCGGTCTGCTTGCAGACGAGCGAGTCCTTGCCCACGAAGGTCTTCGCGATCGCGCTCGACGGGTCGTCGGCCAGGCGGGACGGCACGATGTTGTAGACGTCGCGGACGAAGCCGGCGTACGCGGGGTTGGTCGCGTACGACGAGCCGCTGCCGGTGGTGGCCGGGGCCTGCTTGCCGTCGACGACGCTCAGCGGCGCGAGCACCACGCCGTGGCGACGGTCCTTGACCGAGCCGACGCCGTTCGCCTGCGCAACCCACTGGCTGACCGAGAACGGGGCGAGGGCGAGCGTTCCCCCGGTGGTGCTGTCGACGATCGCCTGGCCGTTGTGCTCCTCGATCGGCTCACCGGCCACCGTGTCGGACACGAACGGGCTGGTCGAGGTGAAGCCGGAGGCGTCGGTGAGGCCGAGCTTGCCGAGGAAGTAGCTGCGGGTGCCCGAGCCGAACTTCGGCAGGAGCGGCTTGATCTTCACGGCCGTGGTGCCGTCGGGGCCGGTGGCGGACGAGCCGACCGAGTCGTACGAGCCGTCGGCCCTGAAGTAGGCGTGGGTGACGTCGCCGCGGTACACGTTCCACAGGGTCGGGGCGGTCTTCGCCTGGGTGCCGTCGCCGACGAAGAAGGGGACCTTCGCGAGCTTGCTGCCGGGGGCGTACGCCACGTCGACGGCGTCGCGGGCGAACGGGACGTACGCGACGACGCCGTCGGACGCGGTGCTCGACGGGCCGCTCGAGGACCGGGCGAAGTCGAGCTGACCGACCACCGAGGAGTCGACCGTCGTGCTCGTGCCGTCGGCCAGCGCGACGCCGGACTTGCTGGCGATCGCACCGATGGCGACGAGGAGCGCGTCACGACCGGCACCGGATCCGGACACGCGCGGGATCGCCTTGCCGCCGGCACGGGTGACCACCGAGGGACCGGCGTTCGCCGCGTCGTAGGAGGCGATCTGTCCGCCGCCGACGGCCGTCGCCACGCCGTTCATGACGTCCTGCGTGGTGTCCGAGCCGAGTCCGACGAGGGTGCCGAACGCGTTGCCGGCCGGGTCCGCCTGGGCGGCCGGCACGGCGAGGGCACCGACGATCAGGGCGGTCGCCCCGAACGTGACGCCGATCTTGCAGAAGGTGTTCGCCTTCATGGCTGGTGGTTCCTTTCGTGGGTTCCGACGCGGCCCAGGTGGCAGCAGTCGATGGGGTGGAACGGGGTCACACGTGGGCGGCGGCCAGCATCGCCAGCCTCCGTCCGCGGCGGATCAGGAACGGACCGATGCCGAGGGCCGGCACGCCGGCCCCGAGTGCGGCGGCGAGTCCCATGCGGGTCGCGGCCAGGGGCTGGTCCGTGGTGCGGTGGTCGGGTCCGTCCGCGGCGGCGGCCTGGTCGACGTCGTTCGACGACGGCTCCTGGAGGGCCGGGACCTCGGGAGCGGACACCGGACCGGTGGACGTCGAGCCGGTGTCGGTCGACCCGACGGGCAGCGACTGGTCCTCCGGTGCGGAGGCCGGTGGGGCCTCCGCCTCCGGCGTTCCGCCGGTCCCCGGAGCGGCCGGGGCGGCCTCGGGGCAGGCGGCGGCGACGGCACGGGTGTCGACGAGGTCGGCTGCGACGGTCTCCGCCTGGGTCGTCATGGCGGCGGGCAGCGGCACGTACCCGGCGGGCAGTTCGCCCTGCCGTTCGCCCTGGACCTGCCCCTTGCCCGCCGCGTAGCCGATGAACCCCGCGTAGGCGCGGCGTTCCTCGGGCGTCGCGGCGCAGACGTTGACGGCGGCGTAGCTGAGCATCGACAGCGGGTAGGCGCCGGGGGTGCGGTCTGCCGGGTCCGCGACGACGACCCCGGGGACGGTCGACGCGCGCATCGTGGCGACGCCTGCGGCGACCGACTCGGGTGTCGGTGCGACCGCCTCGCCGGCTCCGTTCACGAGCTTCGCGGTCGGCAGGCCGTAGCGCGCGGCCGACGCGGCGTCCGTGATCGTCAGGACGAACCGGCTGCCGGGTACCTGGGCACCGAGCGAGGTGTAGCCCTTCGGCTGCCCGAACGGGTTCCAGGAGCTCTTCTCGTTCGGGTCGGCCTTGAGGGTGCGGTACGCCCCCTCGTGCATGTCGTTCATGTAGGGACGCATGTCGAGCGTGCCGTAGCCGGTCTCGTCGGGGTCACCGCCCTTCGCGATGGTCAGGTCGGCCTTCGGGAAGCTGTCCACACTCGTGTCGGTGGCGAGCGCCAGCGACCGGTACGCCGGGTTGATCCGCATCCCCCACTCGTCGGGACGGCCGTCGAGGAACGCGGCCGCCACCGGGTCGGAGCGGAGCCACGACCACACCCGGCCGTTCGCGTCGGCGTTGCCGAGCGCGACCATGAGCCCGGCCGGGGCGGTGTCGCTCTTCGACCCGACGAACGTCGGGTTGAGCGCGAGGAACTCCGGGTCGGTGACGAGGCTGGCCGCGTTCCCCTGCAGGGTCGTGTTCCCGCTGCCACGACCGGGGACGTCGGCCTGGTACGACTGCGTCAGCAGCTTCGCGACGAGGCGGGCGTCGAGCGTCAGGTCGAGGGCCTGGAGGCCGTCACGCACCTTCGCGGGCGCGTCCGGGTACAGGCGGTAGTCGATGGTGAACGCGACCACGACGGCGGACTGCGCGACGGGCGCGTACCGGATGGTGTTCTCCGCCGCGACGGCCTTCGCGAGCGGACTGGTCACGAGGGCGAGACGGGAGGAGCCGTCCACCTCCGAGACGATCTGGTTCGCGGCCTCGCCGTCGCCGATCTGGGAGAACCCGTAGGTGGTCCCGAGGCCGCAGAGCGCCGGTTGCCAGGCGGTGACGGCCTCGGTGGCGGTCTCCGACCCGACCAGGCGCTCCTCGGCGTTGCCGATCGGGCAGGACTGCGCGACGGACTGGAACCCGAGCGGGAACACCAAGCGGTTGCGCCACGCGGAGGCCGACAACGGGGACCCGGTCACGCGACCGGCGGCCGTCGAGTCGGCGGTGCTGCCGTCGAGGTTGTGCGAGCCGCGCGGGACGACCACGAGCCAGCAGGACCGGGGCGTGCTCGTGCCGGCGACCTCCTGGCCGCACCCGAGCTGCGGCGCCTCGAGCCCGGACTGCGTCTCGAAGACGACCTGCCCCGTGCCGTCACCCGCCGTGCGACCGGCGGTGACCTCGTTCGAGGTGTTCGCGTCGAACTGCTTGGACAGCTCCGTGGAGGTCTTCGCCAGGGTCCCGTCGACCGCGCGGAACGGCATCCGGTACGCCTTGAGGAACGGGTTCTCGGCGGGCGGTTCGAGCATGAGGTCCGGGTCGGCCTGCTCGCCGACGAGGGTGGTGTCCTGCACGGGGTCGTCGCCGCGGACGAGGTCCCGCTTGGCGGCGCCGACGCCGGTCCGGCTGCTGACAGCGGCCGACGGCGCACCCCACACGCACTGCTGCGGGGAGGGACCGGCCGGGTCGTCGCCCCAGCACTGCATGATCTGCACGTAGTCGGTCGCGTACTCGCTCGGCGAGGTCGTCTTCGCTCCGCTCCAGCTGACCGTGATGCCCTGGTCGGTGAGCTCCTCCGTCTGGCTCACCCGGAAGGTCATCCCCGAGAAGGTCTCGGCGTCCGGGTCGGGCGTGCCGGTGCCCGGAGCCTGACCGCCGCCGAGCGACGCCTGGGCCTCCTCCCACGTCAGGGTCATAGCGGAACTATCCGTCGGGGCGGTGGCCGAGGCGGGCGCGGTCACGACGAGCAGGGACCCGGCGACCGTCGTCGTGATGATGCCGAAGGCGAGCGCGGCGGAGCCGAGCCGGACGAGGTGCTGGTTCTTCACTTGCGGACCCTCCGTCGGGAGACGAGCACGCCGATGAACGGCGGCAGCAGCACGAGGGCGAGCAGGGCCGCGACGGCGACGAGCATGAGCGTCTGGCGCGAGCTCCACCCGTGCAGCGCGTCGACGGACACCGGGAGCGCCGCGACGTTCTGGCAGACACCGCTGTCGGCGTCGCACTGCACCGGGGAGCCGTTGCCGACCGCGTTCGCTGCGACACCGGTGCCGCCGGGACCGCCGCTGCCACCGCCGGACAGGGCCTCACCGCCGGAGCCGGAGGCTCCGGAGAAGGAGCCTCCCGACGTCGCCGTGGCGCCCTCGCCGGAGCCGGACGTACCCGTCGCTCCCCCGCCCTTCGACGAGCCGCCCTGGGTCTGCCTCGGCGTCTCGGTGGCCTTCGCGCCGCCGGTGCCCACGGTGCACTGCTCCGCACCGAGCTTGTCGCAGGCCGGGGGCTGCGGGGCCTTGGCCGCCAGCGTGTTCGTGCCGTCCGCCGAGAACGTCGGGTTGTTGCACTTCCGGATGTCGACGTCCTTCGCGACCGCACCGGGGATCCGGCGCACCTGCTCGAGACCGGCCTGCACCAGGTTGATCGGCAGCGGCGAGTAGCCGAGGACCTCGGCCTGCTGCTGCCCCTCGCACAGGAAGTAGTAGTCGAACGCGGCGAGGGTCTTGCCCTTCGCCGGGGTCAGGCTGGCGTCGGTGGTCGTCGGGATGACCATGTAGGAGTACGACGACAGCGGGTAGGTGCGCGCGTCCGCGTTGTCGTAGACGCCGTCGAGCACCTGGGTGAGGTACGCCGACGAGTTCTTGTCCTCGTTGATCTTCGCCCCGAGGAGCCCGACCGCGACGTTCGAGGCGGTGGGCTCGACGTAGTAGCCCGCCTTGTTGAGCACCTTCGCGACCGGGTACCCGGTCTTCAGCGCGTAGGAGTACTCGACGTACGTGATCGTGCCGACGTTCGCCTTCTGCGCCACGTAGCCGGAGACACCCTGCGAGTTCGGCTGGGCGATGAAGCCCTTGCCGGGGACGGTCGGGTAGTTCGACGTCACGCCGCACGGCAGCGGCCGTCCGGCCTGCTTGCAGTACGCGTCCCACTCGGACGGGTACTTCTTGCTCAGCCAGGTGGTGAACTGCGCGGTCGAACCGGAGCCGTCGGAACGGACGACGGGCACGACCGGGCGCTTCGGGAGTTCGAGGCCGGGGTTGTCCGCCTTGATCGCCGGGTCGTCCCAGCTCGTGATCTTCCCCGTGAACACCCCCGCGAGCACCGGACCGGACAGCCGCAGGTTCGTGATCTGTTTGCCGCCCGAGCTGAGGTTGTACATGAACGACGTGCCGCCCGCGACGACCGGCATGTAGCCGTACCCGACGGTGGGCGGGTCGTCCGTGACCCCGCCGTCCTTGATGCCGTACGGGATCTCCGACACCGCGAAGTCCACCGTGCCGGCCTTGAACTGGTTGCGGCCGTCGGACGAACCCGTGCTCGCGTACCGGACCTTCATGCCGTACTGCTGCACGTTCACCGCCCACTGCTGGATGGCGACGGAGCTCCACGAGGAACCGGCACCCGAGATGGGCACGTAGTTCTCGGCCGCGCTCGCGGCGGTGGTGGGCAGGGTGGTGAGGGCCAGCACGGCGGCGGCCAGGAGCGCACCGATCGTGCGCCTTCTGCGGGTGGTCACGAGGGGTCCTTCGGGGAGGAGTCGGTCAGGCGGGAGTTGAGGCTGTCCACGTGGCGGTCGACGAACCGGCGGGCGGAACGGACGGCGGGTGCGACGGCGGCCAGACCGCGGCGGACCAGTCGACCGGCGGCACGGATGCGGTCGTTGCGGCGTTCCCGGGTCGCGACGGTCTGCGCACCGATCACGCGGGCGATGACGAACAGCACGAGCACGAGGGACATGAGCACCGCGGCGGCGCCGAAGCCGCGGGCGATCATGTTCGGCTCCGGCGACTTGACGAACTCGAAGATCGCCAGGGGCAGTGAGATCATCGGGCCGTTCGTCGGGTCGATGTTGAGGTCCGGCGCGTACCCGGCGGTGAGCAGCACCGGGCTCGTCTCGCCGATCCCGCGTGCCGTCGCCAGGATTACCGCGGTGACGAGGCCGGACCGCGAGGTCGGGAGGACGACGCGCCAGACGGTCTGCCACTGCCCCGCACCCAGTCCGATCGACGCCTCCTTGAGGGTCGACGGGACCAGGCGGAGCACGACGTCGGCGGACCGGATCATGATCGGCAGCATCATCACGCTGATCGCGAGCGACGCCGCGAAGCCGGACTTGTCGACGCCGAGTCCGACGATGACGCTGGCGTAGATGAACAGCCCGGCGACGATCGACGGGAGGGCCGTCATCGCCTCGACGATGGTCCGGACGAACCGGGCGAACGGCCCCGGCACCTCGGTGAGGAACAGCGCGGTCGTGATCCCGAGCGGGACGGTGATGAGGAGCGCGATCGAGATCTGGATGAGCGACCCGGCGATGGCGTGCAGTACGCCGCCGGAGGTCATCGGGTCGAGCGGCCCGGTGAGTGCCATGTCCTGCGTGTAGAAGTTCGCGTGCGGCAGGGCCCTGGTGGCCCGGACGACGCTGAACCCGACGACGAAGACGAGTGTGGCGACGACGACGAACGCCAGGGTGTGGACGGCCGCCGACACCACGCGGTCCCGCACCACGGCGGCGTTCTCGGTCGTCGCGACCAGCAGCGCGTAGAACACGAGGAACATCACGTACGCGACGGCGGCGAACGCGATCGGACCGGACACCGGTGCCAGGTCGGTGAAGACCACGACCGTGACGGCGAGGGAGGCCAGGCCCGCGCCGACGTGGCAGAGCAGGTCGCTGATGCGCACCCCGCCGACGCGGCGGTCCTCGGGACCGCGGTCCGGCTCGGAGGCCCGTTCCGCCAGCGGCACGACGGTGCCGGCTCCGGCACCGGACGGGCCCGCAGCGGTCGGCGGGCTGGTCGGGACCGCTGTGCGGCGGGTCATGGCGGGCAGGGGCGTCGTGGCGCCCGACGGCGCCTGGGTGATCTCGGTCATGGCTAGCTGCTCGCTCCGGACCGTGAACGGGCGACGACCGCGGACGCGGCGAAGTTGATGCAGAGGGTCATCAGGAAGAGGGTCAGGCCGGCCGCCATCAGGGCGGACATCCCGAACGGGGTCGCGTCGCCGTAGCGGAGGGCGATGAGCGACGACACCGAGCTCGCGCCGGCCTGCAGGACGTGCGGCTGGATGACGAACACCGGCGAGATGATCATGTAGACCGCGATGGTCTCCCCCAGCGCACGGCCCAGTCCGAGCATCGTGCCGCCGATGATCCCGCCGCGGCCGAAGGGCAGCACGACCGAGCGGATCATGCCCCACTTCGTCGACCCGAGGGCGAGCGCCCCCTCCCGCTCGCCGAGCGGTGCCTGCGAGAAGACCTCGCGCATGATCGAGGTGACGATCGGGGTGATCATCAGCCCGACGACGATGCCGGCGATGAAGGTCGACGCCGTGTAGACGGTCGAGGACGCGAGCGGGTCGTTCAGGTCGATCCCCTCGACGCGGAACAGCGGGATCCACCCGAACCACTGCGAGATCCACCGCGACACCGGGGTGATCTGCCCCTGCAGGAAGAAGAACCCCCACAGGCCGTAGACGACGCTCGGGATCGCGGCCATCAGGTCGACCAGCCCGATGAAGAACTTCCGCACACGGGTCGGTGCGTACTCGGTGATGTAGAGCGCGGTACCGAGGGACAGCGGGACGGCGAGGGCGATCGCGACACAGGCGATGAGGATCGTGCCGACCAGGACGGCCGCGATGCCGAAGCGGTGGGCATCCGGGTCCCAGGCCTGCGTGGTGAGGAAGCTGAAACCGGCGACGCGGAGGGCCTCGGAGGCGCGGAACGCCAGGAACAGGCCGACCAGCGACATGATCGTGAGGACCGCGACCCCGCCAGCTCGGGCGATGATCCGGAACCTGACGTCCGACGGGTCCCGCACGACCGTGAGGAGACGGGGCGAATCTGTGGACAACGTGATCCTTCGGGATTCCGGGGCAGCTGCTCGGGCGACCGACGGAGTGCTGCTCTCCGGTTCGGCGGCATCACAGTGGCAGTCGGATGGCGAACCGCAGCCCTCCCGAGATCAACCGATCCGTGACCCGGAAATGAACAACAGGGGACTCCTAGCGGATTCTGGGGAATCTCCGATGCAACAGTCCCCGGATCGGGGGTCAGGATCTGTCCCCCGGGGTACGCCGAACGCGGGCGTCCTGCAGGTCCGCGGCAAAGCCCTGGTCAGGAGGCAGTTTCGTTCCGGGTGCTAACTTGATCCGCGTCGTAGCCCGCGCACCGAGGAGCTCGGCCGACGACGAAGCCCCGGTCCGCTGCTGCGGAACCGGGGCTTCGAGGAGTGCGGAGACGGAGGGATTTGAACCCTCGGTCCCCTAGAGGGGACTCCACCTTAGCAGGGTGGTGCACTCGGCCTGACTATGCGACGTCTCCAGGTGCCTGACGGCACTCAGACCACCATACAGGAGGACGAGGGCCGGGACGAAACGGCCCGGCAGCGCTCCACCCGACCCCGGCGCGGTCGGTCCCCCGAAGTGGGGACGACGGGGGCTTGCCAGCGTGTACCCCGCTGCATAGTCTCGTCGGGACGTGGCGATCACATTCCGGGGCATCCGTGCCCTGTCGCTACGACACAGCACCCAGACGTCGCTCCCCGTGGCCTGGGCCCGGCGTCCCCGTTCGCCCGGTGCCCGCCCGGGGAGCGACGTCGTCTCTGCCAGCACGCAGCAGCGACCGCGTGCCCGGCGGCGCTAGGCGGACTCCGCGCTCCGGAACCGTTCGGGCAGGGCGATGAGGAGTTCGGCGAGCTCGATCAAGCGGGCCGCACACCGGAGGACGTCGTCGGCCAGGGCAGCGGCACGGGCCGCCTTGACCAGGTGCATGCGACTGGTCCAGTCCGCGGCGACGTCGATGCCGTTCGCGCGGGCGATGTCGTCCGTGTGGAAGACGTCGAGCACCGGCTGCTGCGACCGGAGCCAGTCCGCGCTCACCGGTGCTCCCGAGCGGCGGAGCACCCACACGGCGAGTTCGACGAACGCCCCCGCCTCGGACTGGCAGTCGCGCAGGACCACGGCGTCGAACGGCTCGTCGGTGGGCGCACAGCTGGTCGGCGGGTCGACGAGCATCGACCGGGCGATGCGCGTGCGCTCCACCATCTGCCCGACGGTCCACGGCGCGATGACGACGCCGACGTACCGCTGGACGACCACGAGCCGCATGGCCTCCAGCGGGACGAGGGCTTCACGGACGGGCGTCCGCGAGACCTGCATGTCGTCCGCCAGCGCATCGAGCCGGAGGCGCTGGCCGCGCCGGTAGTCACCGCGCAGGATGCTCCGGAGCATCCGCGCGAAGACGGCGTCGCGCAGCAGGTTGCGCGGGACGGCGATGGGGTCGCCGGGATGGGCGACATCACGATCGGGGCGCAGGAGGCCGGTCATCACGTCACCGTCACGCATGGCGGCCCTGACGGGACACCACCCCGACGGCACGGTGGACAACGGCCCTGTTCAGTTGCATGTGGAGGGCGACGGCCCGTTCGGCCGTCGCCCGTCGTCCATTCGTCGTTCTCGCGTTCCGCATGGCGCCTCCGTGACCACGGCCCTCCAGGACGGGCCGTGGCCACGAGGATCACAGGACGTGACGCTCACCGCTAAACATGTTGCATCAGGAGTTTCGCGAGGACGACGCCCCCGCCCCGTCCTTCGCGGTCAGGACGGACAGCGGCTGCGTGATGTCCTCGAGTCCCTTCCGCGCGGCGTCGACCCCGAACACGAGTGCCACGACGCCGCCGAGGACCATCACCCCGGACCCGAGCAGGTAGCCCCAGAAGAGCGGCTCGCGCGACGACCCGTCCCCGATGAAGGCGCCGTAGACCAGCGGAGCGATCGCGCCGAAGACCTGCGCGAGGGCGAAGAAGTACGAGATCGCCTGCGACCGGAGTTCGAGCGGGAAGATCTCGCTCACCGTCAGGTAGGCGCTCGACGCTCCGGCCGACGCGAAAAAGAACGACACGCACCAGAACGCGACCTGCACGGTGGCACTGATGGCGTCGGCGCGGAACAGGAACGCGGATGTCGCGAGCACGAGCCCGGACACCAGGTACGTCAGGAAGATCATCTGTCGCCGGCCCCAGGTGTCGAAGAACCGACCGAGGATGAGCGGACCGAGCAGGTTGCCGATCGCGAACGGGAAGAAGTACAGGCTGGTCTGCGCGGTCTCCATGTCGAAGAAGTTCGTCAACACCAACGCGTACGTGAAGAAGATCGCGTTGTACAGGAACGCCTGCGTGATCATCATGGTCGCGCCGACCAGCGTGCGGGTCGGGTACTGCTTGAGCAGCACGCGGGCGATGGTGAGGAACCCGACTCGGTCCATCGGCGTCACGGTCATCGCCTTCGACTGCGGCACCACTTCGAGCTTCCGCCCCGACTCCCGCTCGACCTCGGCCTCGATGCGCGAGACGGTCTCCTCCGCCTCCTGCTCCTTGCCGTGGGTCATCAGCCACCGGGGACTCTCGGGGATGTGCCGACGCAGGAAGATGATCGCGATGCCGAGCACCGGGCCGAGGAAGAACCCGATCCGCCATCCGACGTCCTCGGCGAAGTGCGCGGTGTCGAGCAGGTAGATGTTCGCGGCCGCGCCGAGTGCCGCGCCGCCCCAGTAGGTGCCGTTGATGGCGATGTCGACGTGCCCGCGGTACTTCGACGGGATCAGCTCGTCGATCGCAGAGTTGATCGCCGCGTACTCGCCACCGATCCCGAGCCCGGCGACGAAGCGGAACACCGCGAGGAACCAGAAGTCCTGCGCCAGGCCCGCGACGCCCGACCCGATGAGGTAGATCGCGAGCGTCAGGATGAAGAGCTTGCGTCGACCGAGCCGGTCGGACATGCGTCCGAAGACCAGGGCACCGACGACCTGGCCGACCAGGTAGACACTGCCGAGCGACGTCACGTCCTGGTTCGACAATCCCAGGTCCGCCTTGAAGCCGGCGTTGGAGACGATCTGGATCTCGAGTCCGTCCAGGATCCACGACACCCCGAGGCCGACCACGACGCTCCAGTGGAACTTGGTCCACGGGAGCCGGTCCATCCTCGCCGGGACCAGGCTCGTGACCGTGCCGTCCCTCGTTCCGCTGGCGCTCGTCATGCGCATGCTCCTCCCGCGGCGGACGCCCTCGGCCTGCCGCAAGGCAGGACCGTACGCCTGCGCCACCGCCCGGGTTCTCGGCCAGGACGTGCGGATCGACCGCGCCCGTCGACCGGCAGGAGGGGGGGTCGAGCGGGGCGGAGCCGGATCCCCCTATGTCGATCAGGCTCCGCCGCTCTGCCCTCATCCTCCAGGATGCTAGGGATCCTCACAACTCCCGGATCGCTCGGACCGCCGGCCGGGAGGCCCGTGGCGGACCCCGCCACGAGCCTCCCGGCCAGTAGCGTGGTCGCGTGCCGCTGCAGAACTCGACCGACCGCATCCTCACGACCCACACCGGTTCGCTCCCCCGGACGCCGGAGCTGACCGCCCTCCTGGTGGCCCGTGACCAGGGGAAACCCTTCGACGAGCGGGCACTCCGCGAGGAGACGGCCGCCGTGCTCGCCGCGACCGTGGACGCGCAGCTCGATGCCGGGCTCGACGTCGTGAACGACGGCGAGGTCCCCCGCGTCGGGTTCTCGACCTACATCCGCGAACGACTGACCGGCTTCGGCGGGACCGGCCACCGCAAGCCGACGCTCGACTCGGTGAAGTTCCCCGGGTACGCCGCGTTCCAGGCGCGACAGATCGACGAGGGTGCCGAGTTCGCCCGTGTGTGGGACACCCCGGTGGCGCAGGGCCTGCTGCAGTACGACGCGGAACGGACCGGGATCCGCGAGGACCTGGACGGGTTCGAGCGCGAACTGGCGCGGAACGCCGCGGCCGGACGTGTTCCTGAGGGGACCTTCATCTCCGCCGCGACGCCCGGCATCGTCGCCACGACCCTGCTGCTCGACGACGCCAACCCGCACTACGCCGACCACCGCGAGTACGTGTTCGCCCTCGCCGAGCAGCTCCGGGTCGAGTACGAGGAGATCGTCGCCCGCGGCCACGTGCTCCAGCTCGACGCCCCGGACCTGGCGATGGAGCGCGTGATCCACTTCGGCGACGCGACCCTCGACGAGTTCCTCGCGGCGGTGGACCTGCACGTCGACGCCCTCAACCACGCCCTGCGGAACATCCCGAAGGAGCAGACCCGACTGCACGTCTGCTACGGCAACTGGCAGGGTCCGCACCAGGACGACGTGCCGGTCGACGTGCTGCTCCCGCACCTGTACCGGGCAGAAGTCGGGTCCTTCAGCATCCCGTTCGGCAACCCGCGGCACGCGCACGAGTTCCCGGCGTTCCGCGACCTGCCGCTGCCCGAGGACGCCGTGCTCGTGCCGGGCGTCATCGACGTGACGACGAACTACCTCGAACACCCGCAACTCGTCGCGAACCGCATCGTCGAGGCCGCCGAGGCGGTGGGCGACCCCACCCGTGTCGTCGCCGGCACGGACTGCGGACTGGCGACCTTCGCGAGCTACGAGTTCGTCGCGTCGGACGTCGCGTGGGCGAAGCTGCGCGCGCTCACCGAGGGCGCCGAGATCGCGTCGCGCCGCCTGTTCGGCTGACCCCGCTCCGGCGGACGCGGCCCGCGGCCGGAGGGTCGCCAGCGTCGGCGGGCAGGCGTACCGTGGCGCCCGTGAACCGACCTGACATCTCCACGGTCGGCGAGCTCCGCGCTGCTGGGCACGTCCAGAAGTCGGTCCGCGCCGAGATCCGCGACAACCTGCTGACCGCCCTCCGCGAGGGCCGCGACCCCTGGCCCGGCCTGCACGGCTTCCGGACCACCGTCATCCCGCAGCTCGAGCGCGCCCTCATCGCCGGGCACGACGTCGTCCTGCTCGGCGAGCGCGGCCAGGGCAAGACCCGACTGCTCCGCACGATGAACGGCCTGATGGACGAGTGGACGCCGGTCATCGCCGGGTCCGAGCTCGGCGAGCACCCGTACGAACCGATCACCACGGCGAGCATCCGTCGCGCGGAGGACCTCGGCGACGCGCTGCCGATCTCGTGGGTGCACCGCGCCGAGCGCTACGTCGAGAAGCTGGCGACGCCGGACACCTCCGTCGCGGACCTCATCGGCGACGTCGACCCGATGAAGGTCGCGGAGGGCCGCAGCCTGGGCGACCCCGAGACCATCCACTTCGGTCTCATCCCGCGCGGACACCGGGGCATCGTCGCGATCAACGAGTTGCCCGACCTCGCCGAGCGCATCCAGGTCGCGATGCTCAACGTGATGGAGGAGCGGGACGTCCAGATCCGCGGGTACGTCCTCCGGCTACCCCTCGACGTGCTCATCGTCGCGAGCGCGAACCCCGAGGACTACACGAACCGCGGGCGGATCATCACGCCGCTCAAGGACCGCTTCGGTGCGGAGATCCGCACGCACTACCCGATCGAACTCGAGGACGAGATCGCGGTGATCCGGCAGGAGGCGCAGCTCACCGCCGACGTCCCGGACCCGCTCATCGAGATCCTCGCCCGCTTCACCCGGGCGCTCCGGGAGTCGAGCGCCGTCGACCAGCGCAGCGGCGTCAGCGCCCGCTTCTCGATCGCCGGGGCGGAGACCGTGTCGGCGGCGGCCGTGCACCGCGCCGCCCGACAGGGCGAGCCCGAGGCGGTCGCCCGTCCGATCGACCTCGAGACCGCGGTCGACGTGCTCGGCGGCAAGATCGAGTTCGAGTCCGGGGAAGAGGACCGCGCCGACGAGGTGCTCGAACACCTGCTCCGCACCGCCACCGCCGAGACCGTCCGCTCGCGCTTCCGCGGACTCGACTTCGGTGTCCTCGTCGACGCGCTCGAGGCCGGCACGATGGTCACCACGGGCGAGCAGGTCAGTGCACGGGACTTCCTCGCCGGTCTGCCGTCGCTCGGCGAGTCGGACCTGTACGACCAGATCGGTGAACGCGTCGGGGCCACGAACGACGGCGAGCGGGCGGGCGCCGTGGAGTTGGCGCTCGAGGGGCTGTTCCTCGCCCGGCGCATCAGCAAAGAGTCCGGCGGAGGCGAAGCAGCGTATGGGATCTGACGTCGTGGGCCCGAACAGCGGCGGGGTGTCCCGTGGCTAGCCGGCCGAACCGTCGGCTCGGGCGGGACAGCCGCTACGGCCGGTACGAGGGCGGGCCGGACCCCCTCGCACCGCCAGTCGACCTCGCCGAGGCGCTCGACGCCATCGGCGAGGACGTCATGGCCGGCACCTCCCCCGAGCGCGCGATGCGGGAGTTCCTCCGCCGCGGTGGCCGCACGCAGCGCGGGCTCGACGACCTCGCCCGGCTCGTCGCCGAGAAGCGCCGGGAGCTCACCAGCCGGAACAACCTCGACGGCACGTTGCAGGAGGTCCGACAGCTCCTCGACGAGGCCGTCCTCGCCGAGCGCGGACAACTCGCGCGCGACACCGCGATGGACGACGGCGACCGGGCACTCGCCGAGATGCAGCTCGACAGCCTGCCGGCGTCACCCGCGGCCGCGGTGCGCGAGCTCAGCAGCTACGACTGGAAGAGCCCCGCGGCACGCCAGAAGTACGAGCAGATCAAGGACCTGCTCGGCCGCGAGATGCTCGACCAGCGCTTCGCGGGCATGAAGCAGGCGCTCGAGAACGCCACCGACGAGGACCGGGCCGCGGTCGCGCAGATGATGCAGGACCTCAACGAGTTGCTCGACGCCCACCGTCGGGGCGAGGACACCTCGGAGCAGTTCGACGCGTTCATGGCGCAGCACGGTGCCCAGTTCCCGAGCAACCCGCAGAACGTCGACGAGCTCCTCGACGACTTCGCTGCCCGGGCCGCCGCCGCCCAGCGGATGCGGAACTCGATGACACAGGAGCAGCGCGACGAACTCGACGCCCTCGCCGAGCAGGCGTTCGGCTCGCCAGCCCTGATGGGCGCGCTCTCCCAGCTGGACGAGAACCTCCGCGCCCTCCGCCCCGGCGAGGACTGGGGCGGGTCCGAGGGGATGGACGGCGAGCAGGGCCTCGGGCTCGGCGACGGCACCGGGGTCTTCCAGGACATCGCGGACCTCGACGCCCTCGCCGACCAGCTGGCCCAGGTCGGTCCGGGCTCCGAACTCGACGACCTGGACCTGTACGCCCTCGCGCAGCAGCTCGGCGACCAGGCCGCCGTGGACGCCCGCACCCTGCAGCAGCTCGAGAAAGCACTCCGGAACTCCGGATCGATGCGCCGTGGCGCGGACGGGCAACTCCGGCTCACCCCCAGGGCCATGCGGCAGCTCGGGAAGAGCCTGCTCAAGGACGTCGCCGAGCGGATGTCCGGTCGGCAGGGCGCGCGTGACCTGCGCCGGGCCGGAGCCGCCGGTGACCGTTCGGGCTCGACGCGTCCGTGGGAGTTCGGCGACACCGAGCCGTGGGACGTCACGCGCTCGATCACGAACGCCCTGACCAGGACCGCGGGCGACGGAGCGCGGACCGGTGCGAGTGTGCGCCTGCAGATCGAGGACGTCGAGGTGCAGGAGACGGAGGCCCGCACGCAGGCCGCCGTCGCGCTGCTCGTCGACACCTCGTTCTCGATGGCGATGGAGGACCGGTGGGTCCCGATGAAGCGGACCGCACTGGCCCTGCACACGCTCATCTCCACCAGGTTCCGCGGGGACGACCTGCAGCTCATCGCCTTCGGCCGCGAAGCCGAGGTGATGGACGTCGAACAGCTCGTCGGCCTCGACGCGATGTGGGACAAGGGGACGAACCTGCACCACGCCCTGCTGCTCGCGAACCGGCACTTCCGGAAGCACCCGAACGCGCAGCCGGTCCTGCTCATCGTCACGGACGGCGAGCCGACGTCGCACCTCGAGCCGAACGGGCAGGTGTACTTCAGCTACCCGCCGGACCCGGTGACCATCGCCCTGAGCGTCCGCGAGTTGGAGAACGCCCACCGTCTCGGCGCGAAGACGACGTTCTTCCGCCTCGGCGACGACCCCGGTCTGGCACGCTTCGTCGACGGCATGGCCCGCCGCGTCGACGGCACGGTGACCGCTCCGGAGAACGAGGACCTCGGCGTCGCGGTGGTCGGCTCCTACCTGGGGGCCAGGCGCGGGTCCGGCTCGGCCTCCGGCGACGACGGGCTGTGGGGCAGCGCCTTCGGGCGCTTCGCCTGAGCGGCGACGGGACCGACGGGTGCCGGCTGCCGGCCGGGAGGCGCGCCTCCCGGCCGGCGACCGGCCAGCGTCAGAAGACGGGCCAGGGCACGGCCGGCCCGGACCCGGCCGGCGGCGGGAACGCCCGCACCGCGGCGAGCGCAGCGCACCGACCACGGAGGGCGGCGAGCTCGTCGTCCGTCAGGTGCTCCCGGAGGGTCTCGCCGAGCTCGCCGCGCAGCGCCTCGGACAGCCGCTGGAGCCCGGCGACCTCGTCGTCGGTGAGGGGCTCGCCGATCCATCCCCAGAGCACGGTCCGGAGCTTGTGGTCGGCGTGGAAGGTCAGACCGTGGTCGACGCCGAAGCGGTGGCCGTCCGGCATCGCGAGGACGTGGCCGCCCTTGCGGTCCGCGTTGTTCGTGACGACGTCGAAGACCGCCATCCGCCGGAGCACGGCCGTGTCCTCGTGCACCAGGGTGACCGCCTGCTCGTTCTCGTCGACGGCGTCGAGCACCTCGCGCATGGTCCCCTCGGCGATCGCGGCCGCGGCCTCCTCGCTCGGGAGCAGGTCGACGGCGTCCTGCGCCGGGTCGATGTCCTGCCACCGCTGGACCATGCCGGGACCGAAGGGGCCGTCCCCGAGCCAGGTCGGCGGGACGACGTTCCACCCGAGGGCCTCGGAGACCAGGTAGGCGGACACCTCGCGGCCGGCGAGCGTGCCGTCCGGGAAGTCCCACAGCGGCTTCTCGCCTTCGATCGGCTTGTACACGACGTTTTCGCCGTCGAGCCGGGCGATGAAGGTGGCGTTCGACGCTTCGCGGATGCGTCCGGTGATCCGGAGCTCCCCCGGAGCGCTCGGCACCGCGGCGCTGGCGGCGTCGAGGCCGGTGGAGCCGTCACCGCGGCCGCGCTGGACCGTCATCCGAGTTCGGGCGGGTTCGGCCGACCGGCTGCGACGACTTCACGGGTCCGCTCGACGAACGCACGGGCGGTGCCGACCGGGATCTTCACCTGCAGGAGTTCGGTCGGCTCGGGGAGTTCGACGACCGCTTCGACCTCGTCGCCGTCGCCGGTGGTCTCGGTGAAGACCTCGAGGTCCTCCTCGATCGGGTAGGCCTCGATGACCACCTGCGCGGTCGCGGGGTCGAACCCGAGGCTCAGGGCACCGGCGCGGAACTCGGGCTCGACCGGTTGGTCGAGGGGGTCGCCGTCGCGGAGTTCGGCGGGTGCGGCGTCGGGGACGCTGAAGCGGTTGTCCTCCACCGTCGCGACCTCGTCGAGGAGTTCGTCGATCTTGTCGGCGAGGACGGCCGACTGTTCCTTCTCGATGGCGACGCTCACGACGCGGCGGCCGTCGCGGGCCTGGATGTAGAACGACCGCTCGCCCGGGAGCCCGATCGTTCCGACGACGAGTCTGTCCGGCCAGTCGAAGCCGTGGACGATGGGGGGCATACCCGCATTGTAGGAGCGACCGCCTCCGTCCGTTCAGGGAGTCGGTCGCTCGGTGTCCTCGTGCCCCGCGCCGCCGCCGACCGGTGCGTCCCCCGTCGGCGCCGCTGCCCGTGCCAACCACGAGAGGTCACCCGACTCGGTGTTCGTCGCGACGACCTCGGGCCGCTGCTCGCCGTACCGGACGATCGACACCGAGGCCGGCCCGACGGCGATGCGCTGGAAGAGGTCGAGGTGCATGCCGAGCGCGTCGGCGAGGACGGACTTGATGATGTCGCCGTGGCTCACCGCGACCCAGACCGCGTGCGCGCCGTGCTCGGCCTCGATCTGCGCGTCGAGGCGCCGGACCGCCGCGACCGCTCGGGACTGCATGGTCTGCATCGACTCCCCGCCCGGGAAGACCACGGCACTCGGGTTCGCCTGCACCACCCGCCAGAGCGGCTCCTTCGCCAGGTCGCTGATCGCCCGGTTCTGCCAGTCGCCGTAGTCCGCCTCGATGATGCCCCGCTCGACGAGCTGCTGCGGCTCGCCCGGCTGGAACGCCGTGATCGCGCGGGCCGTCTGTCGGCAGCGCTCCAGCGGACTGGACACGACCGCGGCGAGGGGCACCGCGGCGATCCGCTCGGCGGTCGCAGCTGCCTGGCGCTTGCCGACGGAGTCGAGGGCGACGCCGGCGGTCCGGCCCGCGAGGAGTCCGGTCGCGTTCGCGGTGGTGCGCCCGTGCCGGACGAGGAGGACGGTCGCCATGGGGACGATCCTAGGCGCGCCCGACGGTGCGACCAGCGGACAGGCACGTGCGCGCGATCCGCGGACCCGCGAGAATCGAGGTGTGCTGGTCTCCATCGTCTACATGAGCGTCGCGACGCACGAGTTCCGAGAGGACGAGCTCGCCGAGATGCTCGCCGGTGCACGCCTGCGCAACGAGGCGCTCGGCGTCTCCGGGCTGCTCGTCGTCAAGGGCGGCCGGTTCATGCAGCTCCTGGAGGGCCCGGCGTGGAGCGTGGACGACCGGTTCGCCGCGATCGAGCGGGACCCGCGCCACCACACGATCCGGTCGTTGATCCGTGAGGACATCGAGCACCGCCGGTTCGACGGCTGGTCGATCGCGTACCGCGGCCTCGACGACGCCGACATCGCGGCCGAGGAGGGCTTCAGCCCCTTCCTGTCCGGCACGCTCGAGTTCGCGCCGTCCTTCGACCGCACCGGCGCCGCCTGGCTCCTGAAGTGGTTCCGCGACCGGGACCTGGTCGAGGACTGACGCCTCCCGTCCACAGGTCTGCACTGTCCACCGCGACGCGCTCCACCGCGGCGCGCTCACCGTTCTGTCTGTACGGTCGGCGACATGCCGTTCTTCCGTGCCACCCCAGCCCCGCCCGCGACTCCCCCGACGGAGCCGTTGACCGGCGCGCGGGCCGCGTGGTCCGATTCGTTCGGCAAGCTCGCGACCCGGTGCCTCCAGGTCATCATCATCCTGGTCATCGTCGCGGGCATCGTGTACGCGAGCCAGGTGCTCAGCGTCGTCACGATCCCGGTGCTCCTCGCGCTCATCATCGCCTCGGCCATGCACCCGGTCGTGTCCTGGCTCCGTCGGCACGGCTTCCCGTCCGTCTTCGCGACGCTGACGGTGCTCCTCGGTGTCCTCGTCGTGCTCGGACTGCTCGGCTACCTGATCGTCGTCGCCGTCGAGAACCAGTGGTCGAGCCTGCAGAAGTCCGCCGTGCAGGGGTTCCAGCAGCTGCAGGACTTCAGCACGACCCTGCCGTTCGCGGTCTCCGACTCGCAGGTGGACGACGCGGTGAAGACCGCGACGGACTTCGTCACGAGCGCGCAGTTCGGCTCGGGCGCACTCGCCGGTGCCTCCGCCACCGCGAACTTCCTCACCGGCCTCGTGCTGATGATCGTCGTGTTGTTCTTCTTCCTCAAGGACGGGCCCCGCATCTGGGAGTTCCTGCTCCGTCCCTTCACCGGCGCCTCATACACCCGCGCCCGCCGCGTCGGTGACCGCGTCGTCTCCACCCTGGGCGGCTACGTCCGTGGCACCGCCACCGTCGCGGCCGTCGACGCGATCGGCATCGGGGTGGGCATCGCCATCGTCGGTGTCCCCCTCGCCCTGCCCCTGGCCGTCATCGTGTTCATCACGGCGTTCATCCCGATCGTCGGCGCCACCGCGGCGGGCATCCTGGCCGCGCTGGTCGCCCTCGTCGCGCTCGGTCCGGTCCAGGCGCTGTTCGTGGTCGGCATCGTCGTGGTCGTCAACCAGCTCGAGGGCAACTTCCTCCAGCCGGTGCTCATGGGCAAGACGCTCCGCCTGCACGGTCTGGTCATCCTGATCGGCCTGACCGCCGGCACCGTGCTGGCCGGCATCACCGGGGCGATCATCTCGGTGCCGCTCCTCGCCGCCGCGTGGGGTGCGGTGAAGGTCTGGGACGGCCCGGACCTGGCCGCCGAGCCGTGGCGTCAGAAGCGTTCCGAGGACGTCGAGGACCACGAGCGCGCGAACAAGCGCGCGAAGCGTCGCGAGAAGGCACAGAAGGCCCGCACGGAACGCCGCGAGAAGGCGGAGAAGGCCCGCGCGAAGCAGGCCGCGAAGGCCGCCAAGGCGGACTGACGCCGCCACCGGCTCCGGACAGGAGGCCCGGACCAGCCCGCCGGGGCCGGTCCGGGCCTCCGGTGCTTCCGCGCGCTCGCCCGTGGTGCTCACTCTCGCGGCTGCACGATGCGTGCCGTCGGTCGCGGTGGTCGCGCCCGAGGCGTCGGTGTCAGACCGGCGGGCAGGCGAACGAGCGGTCGACGACCGCCAGCAGGCGGGCGCGGTGGGCCGGGGCCACGCAGGCGTGGGCGAGCACGCGCCACATCGTCCCGACCGCCGGGAGCAGGTCCGTCCGGGCAGCACGGACGTCCGAGACGAGCTGCACGCCGGTGAACCACGGCACGACGGTGGCGCCGAGCGCATCGGCGCTGACGGTCGAGTCGACCTCGCCCGCGGCGACGGCGAGCCGGAAGACGTCGACGACGCTCGCGATCCACTGGTCGTAGAAGGCGGAGGTGGCGCCGGAGAAAACGCGGTTCTCGAGCGAGAGCCGGATGCCGGCACGCACCACGGGGTCCTCGAGCAGGAGCCCGGCGATCGTCCGCGACGCCACGACGAGTCCGCCGAGCGGTGAGGGGTCGGCGAACGTGACGGCGGCGAAGGTCCGGGCGTTCTGTTCGTGGATCACGCCGAGCGCGATCGCCTGCTTCGTCCGGAAGTGGAAGTGGATCGCGCCCTGGCTGACCCCGGCTGCCTTGGCGATCCCGGCGATGCTCGCGGCCCCGAATCCCTCGCGGTCGAACTCGACGGCCGCCGCGTCGAGGATCGCGGTCCGGCGGTCGGTCCCGCGTCCGGGCACGGAGGTCGGCATCGTCATGGTCTTCGTTCCCCCGTGGTCCCTGGTGCTGGGCGTGGACAGAACGACCAGTGCACGCCTGCGACAACGTTACCCCGGAAGCGAAGACTCCTCACACCACTGACTGCGGCGGTGCCTCCTGCGTCAGCGCCGCGAGCAGCCCGAGCCGCTCGGCGCTCTCGCTCCCCGGGTCCGCGTAGTAGAGCACGAGGACGAGGCCCTCGACCGGCAGCTTGTCCCGGTGCAGGTGCAGCTCGCCGACGACCGGGTGGTCGACCGTGACCGCCCCGCCCTCGAGTGCCCGGACGTCCTGACGCGCCCAGAGCTGCCGGAAGCGTCCGCTCGCGAGCGACAGCTCGCCCACGAGTTCGACGACCCGCTGGTCCTGCACGTCGTCCGCGACCGAGCGCCGGAACGCCCCGACGAACTGCGCGACCGCACGGTCCCAGTCGCGGTGGAACGCCCGCTCCTCGGGGTCGAGCAGCAGCGACCGCAGTCGGTTCGCACCGACCCGGAGTCGGGGCGAGAACGCGGTCGCGAGGTCGTTCGCCGCCAGGACGTCGAACGCGCGCCCCTCGATGAACGCGGGGACGTCGAGCGCTGCGAGGAGTGCGTGCAGCCGTGCGGGGACCCGCTCGGCGCTCCGGCGGGGTCGACTCCGGCGGACGGGCTCGGCGAGGTGCCGGAGGTGCGCCTGTTCGACGTCGTCGAGCCGGAGCACGCGGGCGAGTGCGTCGAGGACCTGCGGCGACGGGTGGGTGTCCCGACCCCGCTCGAGTCGCAGGTAGTAGTCGGTGCTGACACCCGCGAGCATGGCGACTTCCTCGCGGCGGAGGCCCGGCACGCGGCGGAGCCCGCCGCCCGGGATGCCGGCCTGCTCGGGTGTCACGAGCCCACGTCGTGCCTGCAGGTACGCGCCGAGCAGGTTCGTCGGGGCGTCGTCCGGGCCTCCGCCTGCGGTCATGCGGCCGTCCCGGTCCGGCCGGGCAGCGTCGCGAGCGCGCGCGACCGCTGCGCGACGAGGTCGTCGTAGGTGCCGTCGCGTTCCGCCCACCGGTGCATGAGGACACCCTGCACCAGGACCTCGTGCGGCGTCGGGTCCTGTGCCAGGAGCGTCATCACCTCGGCGCCGAACGCCCCGAGGTCGAGCGCGTTCGGGTTGCTGGTCCCCATGCTCGTGGCGACCGCCGGCGGCACGAGCTCGGCGACGTCGACACCCGTCCCGGCGAGCTGTGCACGGAGCGCCTCGCTGTAGGCGTGGACGGCCGCCTTCGAGGCACCGTATGACGCCATGAGCGGGAAGGGCAGGAAGCCGATGCCCGAGCTCACGGTGACGATCGTGCCGCTCCCCTGCGCGAGCAGGTGCGGGGTGAAGGCGTCCACGACCCGGATGGTGCCGAGCACGTTGACGTCGATCGTCCGCTCGGCGTCGGCGAAGTGTGCCGGGTCGCGGAGGTCCTCGGGGAGCCCGATGCCGGACATCGTGACGACGGTGTCCAGATCGGGCAGGAGGTCGAGCACGGAGTTGCGTGCGGCTGCGACCGACGCCGTGTCGGTGACGTCGACCGCCACGGTACCGAAGCCCTCGGCACGGAGCTGGTCGAGCAGGTCGGTCCGGCGGCCGCCGATGACGACCGAGCTGCCGGCGTCCCGGAAGCGCCGGGCGAGTTCGAGGCCGATGCCGGAGGTGGCACCGACGATGACGACTGAGCGAGTGGTGATGTCCATGCCTCGACGCTAGGTCGACGCTGCGGACGGTCCCGGGGCCCCCGGAGGACCTGTCAGGGCTGACGGACGGGGAACGGTGCGGAGGGTGTGGGATTCGAACCCGACCCACAGTACCGTCGTGGCGGGGCCACGGTGCGGATCCCGCTGAATCAGAGTCACGAGCCCGTCTTCTCGATAACAACCGCTCCCCACGATCACGGACGGGTGTGGGCAAAATGTGGGCAACCCGCGACCCTGAGTGCTGACCGTCAGAACTGACCCATACGGCGAAGCGTAGGAGGCCAGGCTGCACGACATGGAAGTAGATGACTCAACTCGCCTGGTGGCGAAGAGGATGCGAGCCGCCCTTCACGAGGCCGGGATGACCGTGGAGGAAGCAGCCCTGCGGGCTCACATGTCGGCATCGAGCCTCTACCGGAAGTTGCGCGGGGAACGGCACATCACCTTCACCGAGCTCGTGCACATCGCGGTGCTCACCGGACGGCACCCGAGCTCGTTCCTGCGGGACCTCGATGAGCGTCCCTGATGGTGGCATCGAGGGCATCGTCCGGCGAATCGTGCGCGAGGAGGTCGAGCGTGTGTACGCTGCGTCGCTGGCCCGGCCGGCCGTCGAGGAGCGAAAGCTGCTGTACAGCGTCACCGACATCGCGGCCGTGACGGGCATGTCTGCTCAGTACGTACGCAACGACATCCGGAACGGACACCTGGCGGCTACGCAACCGAGCGGGAGCAAGTACCTCATCGACCGGGAGGCTGCTTCCCAGTACGCCAGTTGGCTTCGGGCCGGGCGACCCTAGGAGCCTCAGCAGTCACCGCTGGGCGCTGTCACAGCCGCGGCAGCTTCCTGCGGCTCGGGGGTGCCCAGCTGTCCCGCGGGGCACTCAGTGCCGCCCGGACCTCGCTCAGGAAGAACCGACGAGTGCGGCCGATCGTGATGCACGGGATCACCCCAGCAGCGACGTAGCGCCGGACGGTCTCAGGAGTCACGGCGAGCACCTCTGCGAGTTGGATCGTGGTGAGGGCGACTTCTGGCGGCATGGGTCGACGTTAGGTGTCGCCACGTGAGCGGGTGCGACTCGTGGAGGTCGGTCAGGCGAGGGGATCTCTGACGTACGCGAGAAACTCGATGCCCCGGTCCGTGATGTCGTGGAAGTAAGTCGACCGCACTCGGTGCTCCGTCCTCGAACCGGCTCTTCCCCCAACCTCGACGTCTTCGACCGCGCCGTCGCTGGTTACTTGTAGGACGCCCTCGTTCACGAGACCGCGTATGCGATCCCGAATGCGGGTCGGCTCGGTCCCTCCGGTCTGTTCGAACCAACGAGACACCTGCGACGGAGCGGCTTCGAGAAGTTGCCCCCGATCGCGCATGAGATCCTCGACCGCAGCGGCCACTCGAATGTCGTCTGCATCTAGGCGGTCCAGCCAGCGTTCGAACTCGACGTCGACGGGCTGCCCGGAGCTGACGTTCAGGAGCGCGTTGCGGAGCAGTTTCCGCTTCTCCTCACCTTCAGCCTCGATGAGGCGGCGGACTGTTCGCTCGGCCGCTGCGAGGAACGCGTCCGACTGCATCACGTCGGCGGTCGGCAGTTGCCGCTCGGCTTGGAGACGCTGCAGGTCGAGGACGACTTCCTTCAGGATGCGATCTGTACGTCGCTGAGCTGCGGACCCGGCCGCTATGCCGAGTGCCCCTGCTAGCAGCGACCCGGCGACGGGTACGAAGCTAAGCGCTACCCCCGCTAGTTCGACTGCTGCGTCCTGGACGGCGTCCTTGTGTTCCTCGCGCACGGCTGCATCGTACGGCGATCACGTGCCCCGCTGTCGGACGTCGTCGGCATCCTCGTCGCATGGCCGAGCATCAGTGGTCTCCTCCGGAGCATCAGGACGTCACCCTGCATCAGCCGGTCGGGTTCGACTGGGAGCTCGCCGGCACCCTGGTCGCGATCAACCCTCCGCAGCCGGTGTGGGCCGACATCCGCTTCACGAACATCCCCAACGTGCTGCATCTCAAGTGCTTCGCGATCGCCTCATCCGAGGTGGCGGTGCTGGTGCAGACGTCGTGGCAGGGGCGGCTGCAGGAGGTCCTCGTCGACCGCGACTACGTGTTCCGCAGGCGTCTCGACCCGAACGCCCGCTGATGGCCCGCAGACGAGGCGACAGGTGGTCGACGGGGCCCGCGCTATCACTTCCGGAGGCGGCCTACGGTGGACCCGTCTTCGACCTGCCCGAGCCGGACCCGGTGCTCGCGTGGGTGACCTTCGCAGACCGCATGCTCGAGCTCGAGGCACACGTCATCGCCTGGACCGACCGCTGCGTCCTCATCGAGTGGGGTCATGGCCAAGCCGCGGAGTGCGCATGGGTGTGGCGAGACTCTGTCAGGCCACGGTGAGGGTGTTCCGGCCCCTACGTACGCTTCTTCTTCGAAGGGTAGACGTCGTGCGTCGGGTCCCACCACAGCACGTGAAAAACGTGCTCCCGAAGGAAGCCGTAGAGCCGACGACGCCCGCTCAACCGCAGACGAGAGACAGCGTCTTCGTCGTCCTTCTCGATCTGGACTAACCTCCGCCGAGGTGATGCGGGGAGCTGCTCCACGTCGTACGACTTCCCGTGCTCGCTCCCGGGCTTGAAGATCTCCCCGATGGTCATGGATTCGAAGTACGCCATCTTCTCGAGCAGGTCGCCGAACTCGTCGGGCCCGATGTGGGCTGGTGGCCACGGTCCTGCCTTGTCCACCTCGTTGAAGCGCCAGACCAGTCGGCGGCTCATGACGTCGTCGTTCGTGACGTCCAACACCGGCCGCTTCTCGGTCGGCGCAACTTCGTCACCGACTGGCTTCTTGCGGCCGTTGCCCCAGCCCCCTGCTGGAGCTGTGCGTTCCTTCGGAACTTGCTTGTTCCCCCGAGACACGGTTAGTGCGAGAGGCCGTGGTAGTACTCATGCATCGACGCCTGCGAGATTGGAGCGTTGCTGCGGCTGCGCTCCGGCAGACCCGCGCGCGCATCTCTCCAGGGACGCTCTCGGTGCGTCAGCTCGCTCAGTTGCTGCGCGGTACGCGACCCGTATGCCTCGATTACGGCATCGACTGAGGACGCCTCATCTGCGTCAAGAGCGCCCGGATCGCCGTCCCACTCGCGCACGGTGAACTGTCCACGGTGGCGGTCATACAGGTCATAGATCACTGGCCCGTTCGCCCACGCCTCAATCTCCGAGCTGAAGAGAGGGCGCTCTGACCACACCAGATGCCACGCCTGGGAGTAATACGCCAGCTTCTGAAGCTTCATCGCGCTCATCGCGCCCTGCTTGTCCAGAATGTACGCCGCGACGTCATGCACGTTCGCCATCAGATCCCCCTCTCGCTACTGTCGATATTTCGGTTATCCACACGCTGTGCACAACCATACGCATGGGATGCGTGAGAAGGCATGCACGAAACCTCCAACCTCGAGGTCGCTGCGGTTATGCCGGGCGTGGCGTCCCAGCCAGTACGCATGACGGCTCAAGACCCCCTCGAACTCTCAAGGGACGCCAAGTCCTCTCGATATCCTAATGCGGTGCATGCGCAGGAGCTGTGGACGTCATGGATCGGCGTAGTTGTGGCTGTCGTCGCCGCAGCAGTCGCTGTCTGGCAGGCGACCGAAGCGCGTCGAGCCCGTACTGATGCTCGGGCCGCCCGTGACGACGCGGAAGCCCATGAGCGTCGGGCGCTCGATGCTGCGGAGGCTTCTGCCGGCGCAGCTACTCGATCAGCAGGTGCGCACGAGCGGATGGCAGTTCTCGCTGAAGACGTCGCGCGGGACCGGGAAACCTGGAAGCCGTCGAAACGTAGTGCCGAGTCCTGGGCGATCGTGAACCGTACGGGCGGGGCTGTTCGCGCGATGCTGAGGGAGGCGGAGGGAGAGCGGTTTCTGGGGATCGTGGCGGAGGAGACCGACGACGACGGGTTCCGCCTCGTGGGACCGGGCGACGGGCTCCCAGTGCTGTGGCCCGACCGCCACAGCATGCCGAAGTTCGCGCGTGTGCTGGTGGTCTGGGAAGACCCACGCATCGGCATACGCGAGGAGTTGCTGACGCTCAAGCGACCTCTACCGGTCCAGCTCTTCTAGCCGCGACGAAAGACCCCCTCGAGCTTCCCGAAGGAGCCCGAGGGGGTCCTAGCTGTCAGGCGTCGTGCAGTGCGGCGAGGTCGGGCACGACGCGGATATCCATGCCATTGAACATGTCCGCGACGTGGGCGTCCTGCTGACCGAGGAGCAGGTGCTCGTCCAAGGCCAGCCACTGGGTGCGAATGGTCCCCTCGGGGTCGTTGTCGCTCCCTGCACAGGCGAGGCCGAGCCCGACGACAGACGAGATGCAGAGCGCCGTCTGCACTGGCTTGGGGTAGACACGAGCTTGATCAAGGTACTCAGCGCCCCGCATCTGCAAGAGCTCCGAGACCTGCCCGATGGTCTCCATCAGCCGGTGCCCACACGTGCATTCCGGGTGCGGGTGGCTGTGCGAGCCAACCATGCGGAGCGGGTTGCTCATCATGTCGGCCAACCCCAGGCGGCAGCCAGCTTCGGGGGCGCAGGTCGCCCAGGCCGGGTGGAACGGGGAACCCTTGACGTTCTCCGGCCTGTAAGCGCCGACCGCGCGGATACCACTGTCGTCGTCGTAGTAGACGGCGTCCATGCGCCAGCCGATCGCGTACCGGCCCAGCGACCGCAGTTCGCCGGTGGGCATCGCCCAGACGTCGGGGTTGACCTCGCGGCCAACCGGACGATCGATGGTGATCTCCTCGCCGGTGTCTGTGGTGATGAGGATCATGGGTTACCTTTCAGCGCGCCGGCGCGGTGGCCGACTGATCGATGTGGTGGTCTTGCGTGAGGGTGCCGTCCGCGTGCAGGAGGTACCGGTAGCCCTTCACGGCGTCCGCTCCGGTGCCGTGAAGATCGACGTAGGTGACCAAGACGGTCTCGCCGGCGTCGAGCATGGCGAGGAGCCGCGGGTACGGGCATCCGGGCATCAAGCCCCAGCGGTCGGCGCGGTGCTGCCACTTGGCTCGTAGCGCGTCCCTGACGCCGAGACGGGCCGTTCCGGCGGCGTTCTTCTTCCTGGGCATCAGTCGCCCTCTCTCCGCGCCTGCACGCGGTCCCAGCGGCGGCGAGACGCGCGCTGCTTGACGGGGTTCTTCTTGGGCTGCCCGAACTCGTCGGGTAGCGGGATCTGAGCGAGCATCCGAGTGAGGGCGAGCCGCTGCATTCGCAGCTCGGCGACCGCGGGGTGCAAGCGGACCTGGCCGGCCGACCCACGCACCGTCATGCCGTCGGCCGCAAGGACTTCCTCGAGCGCCTGAATGTCGTTCGCCTGTCGCTGCGCGAGCTCGAGGATGACGATGTCCTTCTCGTCCCACTCGGTGTCGTCGCCAAGGGCTGCGTCGTACTTCTGGCGTAGCTCGTCGCCGGCCAGCTCCTGGGCCTTCTTTCGGGCCATATGCGCCTCCTCGGCGTCCCGGAATTCTGATGATGTGCAATGCAGCCGGCCTCAGCCACAGCACCTCTACGACCGGACCAGGCCCCGGGGCGGGGGGGGGGTGGTGGCCCCGCCCGGGGTCGGTCGGCGTGGTGCCCGGCGGTCAGGCGTTGCTGCCGCGCTTGAGTGCGCGCTTGCCGAGCCGTTCGCTGACGCCGTTGGCTTCCCACTCAGCGCGGAGGATGGCGTTGGCTTCGTCGTCGGCCTGCTGCTGTCGGTGGTTCGCCGCTCGCTGTTCGTTCGGGTCGCGCTTCTTGACCGTGTTCGATCCGAGTGCGTCGACCTGGTCGATGGTGAGCAGCTTCGCGTCGCCGTTGATGACCTGGCGGATGGTGCTGAGGATGCCAGCGCCGTACGTGTTGACCGCCTCGCTGTAGTTCTCGAACACGAACATCCAGACGTTGTAGCGCTCGAGGTCGCGGTCATCTGCGGGGAGCGCCCCGTTGATGTACCAGGACTCGATCAGGTGCAGGATGTCGCTCCACCGTTCGGTGAGCGCCTCGAGCCGCAGCCACTCCGACTCGACGCCGGCGCGAGCGGCACTGTCGAGGTCTACGACTCCATCCGGCAGGTTGCCCCCGTCCCGGATGATGCTGTCCCGGGTCTCCTCGAACACCCCCCGGATGATGTCGTAGAGCCCCTCTCCCCGCCGTCGGAAGTGGGAGAACGCCTTCTGCGACGCGAACTCTCCGGCGAGCGCTGCGATCTGCTGCGCGCGGTCGAGGACGGACTGATCAGTCGCGGCCGCGGCGGTGGCGAGGGTGGACGCGAACGTGTCGTAGTCGTTGGGGGCGTCTGCGAGGCGTGACGCTGATGCGTTGACTCCCCTGCTGTGGTCGCTGCGGAAGCGTGTGTAGTGGGCGTGGATCGTCTGCTGGTGCTTGAGGGAGGCGTGCTCTTCCTTCAGCACCTTCTCGGTGTTGATTCCGAGGGTGTCGAGGCTCTCGATCCAGTCGGTGAGGACGATGCTCTTCTCGTCTTCGCGGGCGCGGCTGCGGGTGTCCATGTGCGTGCCTCCTCAGGCGTCGCTCTTGTCGCGGCCGCGTGCGAGGTTCGCGATCTGCTCGGGGGTGTACTCGTCGGGGTTGTCGGCGGCGTCGTCCAGCCACTGCTGGATCTGGGCATCGTCTGCGGGCTGGGGCATCAGGGTTCCTGTCGGTTGAGTCGGGTGGTGAGGTTGTCGAGCTGGTCAGCGATTCCGTCGAGCTGGTCGACGAGGGAGCTGATGGTGCGGCGGGCGTCGGCGAGCTTGCGTTCCTTCGCCTTCGCTCGCTGTTCCCACCGGCGGGCGTGCCGGCGGTAGCGCTGCAGGCGCACGTCGTACGGGGTGACGGCGGGGTGCTCCTTCTGCATGGCGACGTCTCCTTCACTGGATGGGGTTGCTCGGTGCTGAGGGGGGCGGCCGGCCTGCGCCCAAACGCTGTAGCCGACCGCTTCGCCTTCACTTGCGGTTCTTGTTGCGGTTCTCTTGTGGTTCTTCTTGCTGTTTGGTGCTCAGGGTGAGCACCCCGGGGTGCTCAGGGTGACCACCCCATTTGGTCGGTGTGAGCACGGCGGTGCTCAGGGTGAGACGGGGAGGTGCTCAGGGTGAGCACCCTCACGCCACCGCTTCCAGTCGCGGCGGCGCTCGTCTCGACTGCGCGTCGTAGTCCGGCAGGTAGTAGCGGTTCGACGTCTGCCTGCCCGCTGCGTCCTCTCTTGACTCGATCTCGATGAGGGCGAGATCTCTCTGCAGAGATGTGATGGACCGCACGACTGTGGCTCGGCTGAGGTTGGTCTCCTGGGCAATGAGGTTGTGCGACGGCCAGGCGCAGTGCTCCTCGTCGTTGAAGTGGAACGCGAGGATCATGAGCACCGACTTCTGGGGAGCGGTCGTCTCCTGCGCGACAGCCCACTTGATCGCGTTGAAGCTCACCCGCCTACCCGTTGAACCTCTCCGCGGTCCGGAGCGCGTACAGCACCGCGGCACGAAGCTCCATGTGTTCTTCGTGGACGCTGTCGGGCGTCGCCACGGGTGGGGCGAGCAGGGGACCAACCGGCGGCTTGCCGTGCGGCGTCATCCACACTGCCCAGGGCTCGTCCTCGCGCCGCCTTTCGACGGTCACTGCGGCGAGCGCTGTGTGCACGGTGCGGAAGCGGTGGGCGGTATCGGTTGCGCTGTGCCACAGGCCGTAGCTGATGCAACCGCGCTGCCGGCACTGGCTGTAGGAGGCGTCGTCCATCAGACCGTGACCTCGCTGCGCGTGTCGATGGTGATGGTCTGTTCCAGCTCGAGGTGGACGAGCGGGTCAGGTGCGGGTAGCCACAGGGCGACGCGGAGCATGCGCTCACCGGTGCCGCGCTTGCGGATCTCGTTCCAGAGGGCCGGGTCATCTCGCAGCAGCTGCTGCGGAAGGATCACCGCGTTCGCGGCCGCGGCTCTGCGCTCGTGGTCCATGACCCCGATACCGAGCACGATCTCGATGCGTCGGGACTCGGGGTAGATCTGGATCTCCCCGATCGTGCGAGTCACGACGCCGTCGCGGATCTCCGGCCGCACCTTCGTGACGGTGGCGTCCCGCACAGTGATCGGGTGGAGCACTGCAGCGATGAGCTCTGCCCTGCGCGCTGCGGTCGACGGTCGGGGGTTGTGCTCTACTGCGGGGCTGGTGTTCACTGGTCCTGTCCGTTCTGGTAGCAGTGCCGGGATTTGGATTCGGCCCCGCCTCGGTGTTCCTGCACCGGCGGGGCCTTTCGTGTGATTGAGGTCATCTAGCCGACCTCCTGAAGTTCGCCCGTCTGCGTCCGTGCTGCCGCGTCGATCCACGTCTGCACGTCTGCCTCGCGGTACCGGATTGTTCGGGCACTGAGCTGTCGGTAGACGGGCCCCGTGCCGCGGTACCTCATCTGTGCGAGCGCCGACACGCTGACTCCGGCGATCTCACTGACCGCCTGCGGAGTGAGCAATACGTCCATGGAGCCTCCTCGTTCGAGATTCTGAGCCAGTGCTGTCGCCGCTGGCTTAGCAACAAGGTATGACTATGATGCAGTCATGTCAACACCCGCTCACGACGAGTTCGTCGCAGTTCAACCAGGACTGCTCTTCCCACGGACCATCTCGGGGTTCAGCGAAGGAGTGGAGGTGCTCGACATCGCACGAGCCGGGCTTTTCGGCACTGAGCCGTCGCCCTATGACATCGCCGTGACGGCAACCTGGAGCGAAGAGAAGCTGGCGTACGAGATCGACAAGCTTGAGGTGCGGCGCAACTACTCGAACGAGCCGATCACCGCACTTGGACTGCGGCGCGTGCGCCTGCATGAGGTGTTCCGAGCGGTCGTGATGCGCGATGTCCGCTATTCGGACGGCTCCCCCGTCCCAAGGCGCATTCTGCCCTCGGATCCGGCCAAGCGCCGTCATGGGGGCGACGCAGAGCGGCTTCGGATCGCTGCGGAGGTGTACGCCCTGGCTCGCGCATTCGGCGAGCGCCCTTTGAAAGCCGTCGCTGAGACGCTCGGGGTCTCCCAGAGCACGGCGACTCGTCTTGCGGCCCGGGCGCGCGAGGAGGGGCTGCTGAACTGATGGGGTCCGTTGAGCCGTACACGACGAAGGCCGGCCGTCGGTACCGGGTCCGCTACCGTACGCCTGATCGAACGCAGACCGACAAGCGCGGGTTCAAGACCAAGCGCGACGCCGAGCTCTTCCTCGCCTCAGTCGAGGTGTCGAAGGCCCGCGGCGACTTCGTGAGACCGGAGGATGCCCGCGAGACGATCGGCGCGCTCGGGCCCATCTGGCTCGCGAACCAGACACACCTCAAGCCGTCGTCGTTCCGCCCGCTCGAGATTGCTTGGCGTCTGCACGTCGAGCCCATCTGGGGCCAGAAGCGAGTGTCCGACGTCAAGCACAGCGCCGTGCAGACCTGGGTGACGTCGATGAACGCGGCGAGCGCGACGACGGTGATCCGGAACTACGGGGTGCTCGCGAGCATCTTGGACACGGCGGTGAAGGATCGGCGGATCTTGAGCAACCCAGCGCGGGACGTGAACCTGCCGAGGAAGAAGCGGAAGGAGCACGTCTACCTGACGCATGAGCAGGTGTCTGACCTCGCGCTCGCGGCCGGCGATCGGTCGACACTCGTCCTGGTGCTGGCGTACACCGGCTTGCGGTGGGGAGAGGCCGTCGGGCTCAGGGTGAAGGACGTCGACTTCGCGCGCCGTCGCCTCAACGTGACGGTGAACGCGGTCGAGATCGCGAACGTCATCACGGTCGGGACGCCGAAGACCCACAAGCGGCGGTCCGTGCCCTTCCCTGCCCTGCTGGCGGCGGCGCTCCGAGAGCGCTGCGCGGGGAAGAGTGACGACGACCTCGTGTTCGCGACGAAGAACGGCACGCACGAGCGGCGCTGGCACAACGACCACGGATGGTTCCCGGCGGCGGTGAGGAAGGCGGGGATCCCTTCGACAACACCGCACGGGCTTCGGCACACAGCAGCGAGCTTGGCGGTCAGCGCCGGCGCGAACGTGAAGGCCGTGCAGCGGATGCTCGGCCACGCCTCTGCAGCGATGACGCTCGACGTCTACGCCGACCTCTTCGAAGACGACCTGGACATCGTTGCGGGCCGCCTCGATGACGGGCTTGCGCAGACGGTTGTGGGCAAGATGTGGGCAGAGGCCGCCCAGAACGAAGACGAGGCCCGCTAGATCCGCATGTAGATGCGGATCAACGGACCTCGGTGATGGCGGAGGGTGTGGGATTCGAACCCACGAGACATCTCTGCCCACCTGTTTTCAAGACAGGCTCCATCGGCCACTCGGACAACCCTCCGTGACGCGACCACGTGGCGAGACGTGACCGCGTCCCGAGCAGTCTACCGGGCCTCCCGTCCGGCGGCGGAGCGCCCGCGCGCGCCTCAGCGGGGCAGGGTGTCGAGCGCCGCCGCGAGCCCGTCGTCCGTGACGCCACCGGTGATCTCGCTGCCGGCGTCGACGACGTCGTCCGGCGCCTGCCCCATCACGACACCACGGCCCGAGGTGGAGGCCCACCGCAGCATGTCGATGTCGTTGCGTCCGTCACCGGCCGCGAAGACACGGGAGCGCGGGATGTCGAGCCACTCGCGGACCCGCTCCATCGCGGTCGCCTTCGTGACACCCTCCGGCGCGATGTCGAGCCAGGCCGTCCAGCCGACGGTGTACGAGACCTTGTGCAGGCCCATCCGGTCGACGATCTGCAGGAACTCCTCGAGCCCGTGCTCCGGGGAGATGACGACGACGCGGGTGGCGCGGACCCCGAGCAGCTGCTCGAAGTCGACGTGGTCGCCGGACCCGGTCATGGTGTCGTCGGGGAAGTCGCCGGACAGCAGGTAGTGGCCGGTCTCGTCCTCGACGCCGTACGCACCGTTCTGCAGGGCCCCGCGGATGGTCTGCAGGACCTCGGTCGGGTCGAAGGTCTCGACGTGGACGCGCTCGTACGCGCCGTCGGGGGTGCGCTCGAGCGTGAGAGCGCCGTTCGCACAGACGAGGTACCGCGGCTCGATGCCGAGCTGCTCGAGCAGCGGGACGGTCATGCCCTCGCTGCGGCCGGTGGAGAGCATGACCTCGTGCCCGGCGGTCTCGGCGTCGCGGACGGCCCGGATGACGGTGTCGGTGATGACCCCGTCCTCGCGCATGGTCGTGCCGTCGATGTCGAGCGCGACGAGCCAGCGCTTCACCCGCGCGGGCGCAGCGGCGTCCCGGCCCGATGCCGCGTCGGACCCGTCCACGAAGCCGCGTGAGGAGCTCATCGGGGCTCGATCACCTCGACGCCGCCCAGGTAGGGCCGGAGGACCTCGGGGATGACGACCGAGCCGTCCTCCTGCTGGTGCGTCTCGAGGATCGCGACGAGCCAGCGGGTGGTGGCCAGCGTGCCGTTGAGGGTCGCGACCGGCGCGGTCTTGCCGCTCTCGGTGCGGTACCGGATGTCGAGGCGGCGGGCCTGGAACGTCGTGCAGTTCGACGTCGAGGTCAGCTCGCGGAAGGTGCCCTGCGTCGGCACCCATGCCTCGAGGTCGTACTTCCGCGCGGCACTCGTGCCGAGGTCACCCGCGGCGGTCTCGATCACGCGGTAGTGCAGCCCGAGGTCCTGCAGCATCGACTCCTGGTACGACATGAGCCGCTGGTGCTCGGCGTCGGCCTGGTCCGGGTGGACGTAGGCGAACATCTCGAGCTTGTTGAACTGGTGCACCCGGAGGATGCCGCGGTTGTCCTTGCCCGCCGACCCGGCTTCGCGCCGGTAGCAGGTCGACCAACCGGCGTAGCGGAGGGCCGGGTCGTCCTCGGACGGGAACTGCAGGATCTCGTCCGCGTGGTACCCGGCGAGGGCGACCTCGCTCGTGCCGGTCAGGTACAGGTCGTCGGCCTCGAGTCGGTAGACCTCGGCAGCGTGCTCACCGAGGAAGCCGGTGCCGGCCATCGTCTCGGGGCGCACGAGGGTGGGCGTGATCAGGGGCTCGAAGCCGTGCTGCACGGCGCGGTCGAGGCCGAGCGACATGAGCGCGATCTCGAGGCGGGCGCCCATCCCCTTGAGGAAGTAGAACCGCGAGCCGGAGACCTTGACGCCGCGGGCGATGTCGATGATGCCGAGGGACTCACCGAGGTCGGCGTGGTCCTTCGGCTCGAAGGCGAACGACGGCTTCGTGCCGACGGTGCGCAGGGTGACGAAGTCGTCCTCGCCACCGGCGGGCACGTCCGGCAGCACCACGTTGGGGATGGCGCGGACGACGGAGTTGAAGGTGTCCTCGGCGGCGGTGACGGTGGCCTGCGCCTCCTTGACCTTCGCGGCGAGCGCCTGCGCCTGCTGCACGAGCGCGGCCTTCTCGTCCTTCGGGGCCTTCGCGACGGTCTTGCCGAACGCGTTCTGTTCGGCGCGGAGCGCCTCGAACGCGGTGATGGCGCTGCGTCGCGCTGCGTCCGCGGCGACGGCCTGGTCGACGACGTCGACGGAGGCGCCGCGCGCCGCCTGCGAGGCCTTGATGAGGTCCGGTTCGTCGCGCAACAGCTGGGGGTCGATCACCGCCCCATCTTACCGGGGAGCCGGTGGCAGATCGGTGGACGCACCGGACGGGAGGCCCGGCACCGGATCGACCCGCGCTCCCGTCCCGGACGTGGTCACGTTCCGGACCGCGCAGCCGGTGCCCGGTAGCGTTGACCGCATGTCGACGCCCTCGGAAGCCACCGCCGTGCCGGAGGACGCCCCTGCCACGGACCAGCGCACCGCCGCAGTCATCTACAACCCCGTCAAGGTCCACCTGCCGACCCTGAAGCGCACCGTGAACCGGTACCAGCGCGAGGCCGGCTGGTCGGAGACCAAGTGGTACGCCACGAGCGAGGAGGACCCGGGCGGCGGCATGGCCCGCCAGGCACTCGAGGCCGGTGCGGACGTCATCGCCGCTGCCGGTGGTGACGGGACGGTCCGCGCCGTCGCCGAGGTCGTGCACGGGTCCGACGCCGCGCTCGCCCTGCTGCCGAGCGGCACGGGCAACCTGCTCGCCCGCAACATCCCCGCGCCGATCGACGACCTCGGTGCCAGCGCGCACACGATCTTCCACGGCGAGGACCGCGAGATCGACATGGGCACGGTGCACGTCGAGCGCCCCGACGGCTCGCGTGAGCAGTTCGGCTTCCTCGTGATGGCCGGCCTCGGGCTCGACGCACGGATGCTCGTGAACACGAACGACGACCTGAAGAAGAAGGTCGGCTGGCTCGCGTACGTCGACTCGCTCGTCCGGTCGCTGCGGGACTCCGACGCCATCGAGTTCCGTTACCGCCTGGACGGCCAGAGCACCCGGTCGGTCCGCGCCCACTCCCTCATCGTCGGCAACTGCGGCATGCTGCAGGCCGGTGCGACCCTGCTGCCGGACGCCGAGATCGACGACGGCTACTTCGACGTCGTCGTGATGCGTCCGCACGGATTCTTCGGCTGGGTCCGGATCGGGGCCCGCGTGTTCTGGGAGAACGCGATCCTCCGCCGCTTCCGTCGCTCCGCGCTCGGCAAGACCGAGATCGGCAAGACCATCGTCACGAAGACCCGCGACGAGCGTCCGCTGCGCTACCTGCGCGGCGAGGAGTTCACCGCGCGGCTCGAGCGTGCCGAGGAGTTCGAGATCGACGGCGACCCGGTGGGCGAGGTCCGCGCCTTCCGGGCGAAGATCGACGCGGGCGGTCTGACGGTCCGCGTGGCCGGACCCGAGGACCAGACGCGGGCGACCCGCCGCCGCTGACCGCGCGCGAGGGTGTCGGACGGGAGGCTCAGCCCGCGTCCGGCTCCCCGCTCACGATCGCGCGCAGCCAGTCGCGCGCCTCGACGAAGGCCTGGTCGGAGTAGCGGGGTGAGACCTCGGACCGGAGGCCGTCCGCACGCGGGTACGAGCCGAGGAAGGTCACGCGCGGGCTGAACCGGCGGAGACCGAGCAGGGCGTCCGCGACGCGTTCGTCGTGGACGTGGCCGTCCAGGTCGATGACGAACCGGTAGCGGCCGAGCTCGTCGCCGATCGGACGCGAGGACAGCAACCCCATGTTGATGCCCCGGGTGGCGAACTGCTCGAGCATGTCGACGAGGGCACCGGGGTGGTCCGCGGGCAGTTCGACGATGACGCTCGTCTTGTCGGACCCGGTGCGCGGCGGGATCGCCAGGGTCTTCGAGACGAGCACGAACCGCGTGACGGCGCTCGCGTTGTCGCCGATCGAGTCGGCGAGCACGACGAGGTCGTAGTGGTCGGTGATGCCGGGCGGGGCGACGGCGGCGTCCGCGGTCGGGTGGTCGTCGAGGAGCGCGGCCGCCGCGGCGACGTTCGAGGACGCCGGGATGTGCCCGTGGCCCGGCAGGTTCGCCTCGAGCCAGTGGTGCGTCTGGGCGTAGGCGACCGGGTGCGCGTTCACGGTGCGGACGTCCGACAGGGACGTGCCGGGACGGGCGACGAGCACGAAGTCGACCGGGACGAGGTACTCCCCCACGATCCGCACGCCGGGGATCCGGGCGAGGGCGTCCTGCGTGGCGCTCACGCCGCCGTCGACGCTGTTCTCGATCGCGATCACGGCGCCGACCGAGCGGCCGGTCATGACGTCGTCGAGCGCCTCGCCGACGTTGTTGACGCTCCGCCAGGGCTTCCCGGCGGCGGCCTCGACGAGCTTGAGCGCCGCCTCGGTGAAGGTCCCCGCCGGTCCGAGGTAGCTGTAGGTCTCGGACGGGGAGTCGGCGGCCGGGCTCATACCGGCGAGCCTATCGGCGTGCGGTGCCCCGTCCGCCGCTCAGAGGACGAGCTGCATGGTGTCCGAGTCGCCGTTCCGTCCGACGGTCCGGAACCCCGCTCGTTCGTAGAGGATGCGCGCGCCGGTGTTGCCGTCCTCGACGCTCAGGCTCATCCCGGGCCACCCGGCGTCGCGCGCCGCGGCGACGAGCCGGGTGAGCAGCGCCGCGCCGATCCCGCGGCCGCGCGCCCGGGCGTCGAGGGCGAGGGTGAGCTCGGGGACGTCCTCGGCGACGAACCCGTACCCGGGGTCCTCGGCGGGCAGGTGCACCGCCCACGCGACGCCGACCGGCCCGTCGTCGTCGGTCGCGACGACCCCGAGGTCGGCGGCGCCGGGCCGCTCGGGGTCGAACGCGGCGGAGTAGTGGGCGAACTCGGGCCGGTCGAGGTCGGCGTCGGCGAACCGCTCCCCCGACCAGTTCATCGCGTCGAGGGTAGCCCGGCGGAGCAGGGGCACGTCGTCGGCGGTGGCCGCGCGGTACCCGATGCCGTCGACGGTGCTCGGCAGGGAGTCGTCGGCGGTGCCGGTCATCCGCGCCTCGCACATCTCGGTGGCGGCGACCACCTCGTCGCAGGACGCGCCTTCCGCACCGGCTCCGTCCCCACCGGGCATGTTGCTGACCGCGGCGAACCGGCCCTCGGGGTCGACCCGGGCGAGGAGCACGCGGGAGATCGTGTCGAGCTCGGCGACCTGCTCGTCGGTGAGCGCGTCGATCACCAGACGACGGGCGGTGCGGACGTGGTCCGGCGCGGCGGCGACGATGTGGTCGAAGCCGGCGTCGGTGAGCCGGACGTCGGTGGCGCGGCGGTCCTCGGAGGACGGGCACCGGGCGACGAGCCCACGCTTCTCGAGGCGCGACACGACGTGCGACAGGCGCGGGAGGGACGCGTTCGTGGCCGACGCGAGGACCGACATCCGCAGGGTGCGGGAGTCCCGCTCGGACAGCATCGCGATGACCATGTAGTCGAAGAGCGTCAGGTCGGCGTCGCGCTGGAGCTGCTGGTCGAGCGCTGCGGGCAGGAGTTCCATGACGGCGACGAACCCCATCCAGGCACGCAGCTGCTCACGGGAGAGCCAGGGCGTGTCGTCGGTCATGCCGCTCATCCTACGGAGAGGTTGTCGCTGCAACCACAGCATCGTCCGGACGACGCCGAGCGGTGACCACGCCGACCACGAGCACGACCACGACGACGGCGGCGAGCACCCCCTCGACGACGAGCAGCCGCGCGGTGTAGTCGAACGGCAGGACCGTGGGGTTCTTTGTGCCCTGCGACTTCGCGACGATCTCGGACACGGCGACGAGCGCGAGCACGCTGCCGAGGACGACCGCGGCCTGCACGACCACGAGCACCCACATGCGGAGCGTGCGCCCTGCCCGACGGAGCCCCGCGCCGACGGCGAGCACGAACGGCGACAGCACGGCGTCGTGGAGCACGACCGCGGCGAGCAGCCACACGAGCAGGCCGCCGATCCGGTCCGTCCGGACCGAGGTCAGCAGGACCCACGCCCCGAAGGCGATGACGAGCACGCCGACGACCACGAGGACGGTCCGCGCCACCCGGATCCGCCGGTCGGGACGCTCGGCGGTGGGGACCGCGCTCATGCGATGACCTCGATCCGTTCGATCCACTTCGTCTGCAGGACGCCGGGTCGTCCGGGGGCGATGATCCGCGCCGGGAACCCGTGCTCCAGGTCGAGCGTCGCACCGTTGAGCTCGAGGGCCACCAGGGTGGTCGGGTCGGCGGTGTACTCCGGCCCCATCTCCATCACCCGGTATCCGCCGTGCTGCTCCAGACTCGTCACCCGCACGCGTACGTCCGGGTCGGACTGCACCGCCGCGAGCAGGTCGCGCATCCGGACGCCCTTCCAGCTCGCCATCTGGCTCCAGCCCTCGACGCACGAGATCGGGAGCCGCGCCTCGGCCTGACCCAGGGCGACGAGTTCGGCGCGTGAGAACGTGCGGCTGACCGCCGGGCCGGCGACGGTGAGGGCCCAGTCGGCGGCGGTCGCCGTGGCGAGGACCCCGGCGGCGCGAGCCGTCCGGTTCACCGGCAGCCCGTTCTGCCCGATGTGCCGCTGACGGGGAGCGAAGACGTTGAACGGCTCGGCGAGCACCGACGACTGGCCGGCCGTGAAGACGACGACGCCGGCCGTGGCCGCCGTGACACCCGCGATGAACCCGCGGCGGGCGAGACGCTGGCGCCCGCCTTCGGCGTCGGCGTCGGCGGCCGGGTCCGGTGCCGCACGGTCCGCGACCGGCGGAGCGCCGTCGATCCAGCGGTGGAGGCGACCGACGAACCCGCGGGACGTCGCGGCGGCGGGAGGGCGGGCCTCCAGGCCGGGACGGGCCTGCAGGGTCGGGTCGGGCAGGTCGCTGCCCACCGTCTCGTCCACGACGAACCGACCGTGCTCGTCGAACGCGTCCGGTGAGCGCCAGTACCGCGTGATGATGCGCAGCTTCGTGCCGATGTGCAGCACGAGCGAGCCGATGAGGACGTACGCGAGGGCGTTGTGGACCTGCCGGAACGGGAACGGCCACGGGTACCACTGGAAGGTGTTGAGCAGTCCGGTCACGACCTGGATGAGCGCGGCCGCCACGAACACCGCGATCGACAGCCGCTCGAGCCCGTGCAGGACACCACGCACGGGCGGTGTCTGGAGCAGCGCCGGCATGACGACGTTGAGCTTGGCGAGCAGCAGCGGGATCGCGGCGATGCCGGCGGTGACGTGCAGGCCCTGCGTGACCTGGTAGAGCTGCACCGGCCGGGTCGGGAAGCGCATCCACCCGGGCGGTTCCTGCAGCAGGTGGCTGTAGACCCCGGTGGCGAAGCAGACGAGGAACGCGATCCCGAGCAGCCGACCGGTGACGACCGCCGAGCGCGCGGTGCGGTTCGGCGAAGCCATCACGCTCCGTGCGTCCAGGAGGAGGCGCTGGACGCCCGCTAGCCTCGACGGACCATGAGCGAACGACTGCGCCCCGGCCGCCGACCCTCGACCGGGCTCGTCGCCACGCTGCTCGCCGTCGTGGGCGTGCTCGCGCTCGGCACCGTGATCGCCGTGGGTGTCACGCATCTGGGGTTCCTCCGGGAGGGTCATCGCTCTCCATTCGTCACCTGGACGCTCATCGCTTGGACGGTCTTCGCGGCTTCCGTGCTGGCGCTCAGGTTCGTGCCGCCGCACCTCGTGACGCGGATCGTGCTCGGTGGGGCGGTCGTGGTCGGCATCGCGGCCCTCGTCGGCCCGCCGAACACGAGCACCGACTCCGCACGCTACGCCTGGGACGGCATCGTGCAGCACGCGGGCGTGTCCCCCTACGCGCACACGCCGCAGTCCGAGGCCTTGGCAGGTCTCCGCCCGGAGTGGTTGTTCCCGGACAAGGTCGACGGCACGTGCAAGCCGCTCGAGCCGCGGTACCGCGGACTCGGGGACGGCGCGCTCGGGCACTGCACGGCGATCAACCGTCCGGACGTCCCGACGATCTACCCGCCGATGGCCGAGCTCTGGTTCGCCCTGGTCCGGGTCTTCGTGCCGGCCACGGCGCAGTACATGCCGTTCCAGGTCGCCGGACTGCTCGTCTCGCTCGGCGTCACGGTCGGCCTGCTCGTCGTCCTCCGTCGGACCGGCCGACCGACGTGGTGGGCCGCGCTGTGGGCCTGGTCACCGCTCGTCGCCGCCGAGGCCGTGACGAACTCGCACGTCGACGTCGTGGGGGCCGCACTGGCCACCGCGGGTGCCGTGCTCGTGGCCTTCGGTCGGCCGATCTGGGGCGGCATCGCGCTCGGTGCCGCGACGGCGACGAAGCTCATCCCGGCGATCGTCTACCCCGCACTGCTCGGCCGGTGGCGGAGCTGGTGGGCGATCCCGGTCGGCATCGCCGTGTTCGGGCTGCTCTACGTGCCGTACGTGCTCTCGACCGGGCCGAAGGTGCTCGGGTACCTGCCGGGCTACCTGTCGGAGGAGGGCTACGAGGACGGCTCGCGCTTCGCCCTGGTGGCGGAGGTCCTGCCCGGCGACGCGGCGACGATCGCCGTGGGCCTGATCGTCCTCGTCGCGGCGGTCATCGCCTGGCGGCTGTCGGACCCCGCGAACCCGTGGTCCGGGCAGGTGTTCATGATCGGCGTGACCTTCCTCGCGGTGACGCCGCGCTACCCGTGGTACGCGCTGCTGCTCATCCCGTTCGTGGTGCTCTCCGGCCGGTGGGAGTGGCTGTCCCTGACGCTCGCCATCGCGCTGCGCGGGGTGTGGCCGTCGGTCGTCGCCTACCGGTGGTGGCTGCTCGCCGCGATCGCGGTCGTGCTCGTCGTCACCCTCGTCCGCACGCGCCGCGAGGACTGGCTCCGGTGGCGGGACCGCCTGCTCGGCCGGAGTCCGGGAGCCCCGCTGCCCGCCGGAGACGCGAGCCGCGGTCCCCGCGACGTATCCTGACGACATGCCGGCCCAGATGCTCCCCTCGACGGGTCTGCTGAGCCGTGTGCGCCCGGGAGCGACGGACACCGCGGTGCACCCCCTGGTCGCACAGCATCCGGGCCTCCCGCCCCGGCCCGACGGCGACCCCGGCCTGGTGGACCGGTTCGGCCGGTACGCCGTCGACCTGCGGGTGTCCCTGACCGAGCGCTGCAACCTCCGCTGCACCTACTGCATGCCGGCCGAGGGTCTGCCCTTCGCGCCCGATGCCGCGCTCATGTCCGCTGACGAGATCGCCCGGCTCGTCGGCCTCGGGGCGCGGGAGCTCGGCATCCGCAAGGTCCGCTTCACCGGCGGTGAACCGCTCCTCCGCAAGGACCTCGTCGACGTCATCGCCCGGTGCGCGGCGGCCCACCCCGACCTCGAGCTGTCCCTCACCACGAACGCGATCGGACTCGCGGGTCGCGCTGCAGCGCTGCGAGCGGCCGGACTGCACCGGCTGAACGTCTCGCTCGACACCGTGGACCCGGACGTCTTCGCCGAGGTCACCCGCCGCCCGTTCCTCGACCGCGTCCTCGAGGGGATCGCCGCCGCGGCCGACGCCGGCCTCGGGGTGAAGATCAACGCGGTCCTGCTGCGCGGGGTGAACGACCACCTGGCGTCCGAGCTGCTCGCGTGGTGCCTGGAGCGCGGCCACGAGCTGCGGTTCATCGAGCAGATGCCGCTCGACCCCGGGCACGCCTGGGACGCCACGACGATGATCACGGCCGCACAGATCCGCGACCTGCTCAGCGCCGACCACGTCCTGACCCCCGACGACGCCCCGCGGAACGGCGCTCCGGCCGAGCGGTACCGGGTGCGGTCCCGGGCCACCGGCGCCGACCTCGGGACGGTCGGGGTCATCGCGAGCATCACCGAGTCGTTCTGCGGCGACTGCACGCGTACCCGGCTCACCGCCGACGGTCACGTCCGCAGCTGCCTGTTCTCCGACGACGAGACCGACCTGCTCGGCCCCCTGCGCGCGGGCGCCGACGACGCCGACGTCCTGGACCGCTGGCGGCGGGCGATGTGGGCGAAGCCCCGCGACCACGGCGACGACACCGACGGCCTCGTGCACCCGACCCGGGGCATGAGCGCGATCGGAGGATGAGGACATGACCACACTGCGCTTCTTCGCCGCCGCCCGTGCCGCGGTCGGCATCGACGACACGACCGTCACGGCGGACTCGCTCGACGACGCCCTCCGTCAGGTCGAGGCTGCCGACCCCGAGCGCTGGGCCGCGCTGCAGGAGCGGTGCTCGTACCTGGTCGACGGGGTCACCACCCGCGACCGGTCGACGTCGCTCGACGGGGTCGCACTCGTGGACGTCATGCCGCCGTTCGCCGGCGGCTGACCAGCGCCCAAACTGAGCGCTCGAAGCTCAGCGCTCAGCACACGGAGCTCAGCGCACGGGCGCCGGACTCCGCGCTCAGGACTCCCAGACGGTGACCTCGGCGGGCGGGACGTGCACCCGCACCGTCGATCCGACCGTCGCCCCGAGCGCCGCGACCGCGGCCAGGGTCAGGTCGGCGGACAGGTCGTCGGTGCGGAACCGCACCAAGCCGTTCCGAGGTTCGAGGGCACGGACGACCCTCGGCAGACCGGGGCCGGCGCCGGTGTCCCGTGTCACGACCGCCGCCGTCGGGTGGTAGGCCGCCGCCACGGGTCGACCGGCAGGCACGTGGTGCGCGGCCGACGCCAGCGGGCCCCCGCCACCGGAGCCACGGTCGAGTACGAGCCCGTCCGCCGTCGCGGTCCCGTGCACCACCACCAGACCCGAGAACGCCGCCGCGAAGCCGCTCCGCGGACGCGCGAGCACCTCGGCCGGGGTGCCGGACTCGACGACCCGCCCGTCCTGCAGGACGACGACCCGGTCCGCGAGGGCCATCACCTCGACCGGGTCGTGCGTCACGAGGACGCTCGGCCGACCGGACACGGCCGTGCGGAGGGCGGCGCGGACGTCCTCGCGCGCGCCGACGTCGAGTGCCGAGGTCGGTTCGTCGAGCAGCACGACGGCGGGGTCGGCGGCCAGCGCCCTGGCGATCGCGACGCGCTGCGCCTGCCCGCCGGACAGCGTCCGGGGCGCCCGGTCTGCCAGGTCGGCCACCCCGACGGCGGCCAGGGCGTGCCGGGCTGCCGCGCGGGCCTCCCGGCCGGACCGGCCCGCCGCCCGCGGTCCGAAGGCGACGTTCGCGAGGACGGAGAGGTGCGGGAACAGGTCGGGCCGCTGGGCGACGAGTCCGATGCGGCGACGGTGTGCCGGGAGGCCCCGCCCGGCACCGGCGAGGACCCGGTCGTCGGAGCGGACCGCACCGCCGTCGAGCGGCAGGAGGCCGGCGACCGCGTCGAGGACGGTCGACTTGCCGGAACCGTTCGCGCCGACGAGGGCCACGCACTCGGCGGGTCCGGCGGACAGGGCGACGTCGACGTCCCGGTCGTGGCGGACCACGTGCGCGACGAGGCCGGTCCGGGCTGCGGCGGCGGTCACGGCGTCACCGCGCGGCTCCGGACGGACGCCAGGCCGATGACGAGCACCGCGACGACCACGAGCACGAGGGCGAGGGCGACCGCGGCGTCCGGGTCGACCTCGCGCTGCAGGTACACCTCGAGCGGGAGGGTCCGGGTCACCCCCTGCAGGCTGCCCGCGAAGGTCAGCGTCGCACCGAACTCACCGAGCGCCCGGGCGGCGCAGAGCACCAGGCCGGACAGGATCCCCGGCAGCACCCGCGGCGTCGTGACGGTCAGGAACGTCCGGGTCGGGCCGGCGCCGAGCGTGGCCGCGACGCGCTCGTAGCGGTCCCCCTCGACGCGCAGGGCACCCTCGATCGCGGACACCAGGAACGGCATGGCGACGAACGTCTGCGCCATGACGACCGCCACCGTGGTGAACGCGATCCGCAGTCCGTGCTCGTCGAGGAACGCGCCGACCACGCCCATCCGCCCGAACGCGGCCAGGAGCGCGAGCCCACCGACGACCGGCGGCAGCACGAGGGGCAGCAGCACGACCGCCCGCGCCACGCCGATCCACCGCGACCGGGACCGGGCGAAGAGCACCGCGAGCGGGTAGCCGAGCACGAACGAGACCCCGGTCGCCGCAGCCGCGGTCCCGAGGCTCAGGACCAGGGCCGTCCGGGACGTGGGTGACGTGACGAGCGCCACGAAGGACCCCCACTCGACGCGGCCGACCATCGCGAGCACCGGCACGACGACGAACAGGCCGCCGAGCACGGCCGGCACCGGCAGCCACCACGGGACCGGTGCACGGCGGACGCTGCCGGAGCGGCCAGCGGCACCGTGGTCGGCGGTGGCACGGGTGGCGGTGGCACGGCGCACGACGGTCAGGGCTCCCCGAACCCGGCGGCGGCGAGCACCCGCTGGCCGGCGGGCGACAGCACGTACGCCGTGAACGCCCGAGCGGTCGTCGGGTCTGCCGCGTCCCGGAGCACGCTGATCGGGTAGGTGTTCACGACGTCCGCAGCAGCGGCGAACGGGACGCCCGCCACGTCCCCGCCCGTGCCCTGGACGTCGGTGCGGTAGACGATGCCCGCGTCCGCCTGACCGGACGTGACCTTGCCGAGGACGTCGGTGACGGACTGCTCCTCGCTGACCGGGTGCAGCTCGACCCCGCTCGCACGCTCGACGGCCGCGGTCGCAGCACCGCACGGCACCGGCGCGGCGCACGTGACGAGCTGCACGTCCGACGCCGTCAGGTCCGCGAGGTCGGACACGTGCAGCGGGTTGCCCGGCGCCACGGCGATCTCGAGCGTGTTCGTCGCGAAGGCGCGCGGCGGACCGTCCAGCAGGTCGGACCCGAGCGCCTCGGTGCTCGCCTGGTCGGCGGAGGCGAGGACGTCGGCGGGGGCACCGTTGCGGATCTGCGAGACGAGGTCGCTCGAGCCGGCGAACGAGAACGTCACCGTCGTGCCGGAGTGCGCGCGCTCGAACCCGCGCCCCAGGGTCGTGAAGGTCCGTTGCAGCGATGCCGCGGCGAACACCGTGACCGTCCTCGAGGGAGTCCGTTCCACGCCGCCGCCCGCGCGGTCGGCGGTGGGACCGCTCGCGCACCCGGCGGTCGTCAGCGCCAGCACGAGGACGGCTGCGAGTGCGGTCGCGCGTCGCATCGGCCCTCCACACTGCCGCAGGTGCGGCGTCCACGGCCGATCCTATCCGCACCAGCGGTCGACGCCTCACTCGGATGCGAGCGGGAGCCCTTCCCGACGCCATGCGTCGACGCCCCCGTCGAGGACGGTCACGGGCCTCCCGGCGGCCCGTGCCCACGCATCCGCGCGGGGCCCACGGGCGCAGGTCACGACGACCTCCGTGTCGGACGGGACCGCATCCGGGTGCACGGACCCGGCGATGACGCCCGTCGCCCACTCGGCCGGTGTGCGCACGTCGACGACCGTCACCCGGTCGGCGGGGTCGGCGAGACGGGCGGCGAGTGCGGACGGGGCGATCCGCGCGGGCCGGGTCACGCCGTCCGCGTCCGCCGTCCCGGCCGGGAGGCCCGTGGGCCGTCGCGACGCCGGCCCACGTCGGACGGGACTCTCGGTCCACCGCCACCGGCGGGCGTCGACGGTGAGGAGCCGCCCGAGCAGGGGCTCGCCGAGACCCGCGACGAGGGCCGTCACCTGCGCGGCCATCACCGACCCGACCGCGCCGCAGAGTGCCGGGAGGACCCCGTCGACCGCGCATGACCCCTCGTCCGGCAGGACCTCGGGGTGCAGGTCGTGGAAGTCGACACCGTCCGGACCGGCGTCCCGGAACACCGAGACCTGGCCGTCCCAGGACAGCACCGTGCCCCAGACGAACGGGATCCCGAGCGGCGCGCAGGCGTCGGACACCGCACGGGTGACGTCGACGGCGTCCGCGGCGTCCACCACGACGTCGTGCCCGGCGACGTGCTCGGGCCGGAACCGTCCCACGACCGCGACGACCGCGAGCTCGGGGTCCACCGCGCGCGCCCGGGCGGCCGCGACCTCGGCCTTGGCGGAACCGACGTCATCGCCGGTGAACAGGGTCTGCCGGGACAGGTTCGACCCGTCCACGACGTCGTCGTCCACGATCGTCAGGCGACCGAGCCCGCTGCCGGCCAGGAGGGCGATCACCGGTGCACCGAGGCCGCCGGCACCGACGACGAGCACCCGGGCCCGGCCGAGACGCTCCAGGACGTCCGGCCCTGCACCGGTGAGCGCCGCCGTGCGTGACCCGAGACGTCGCCGCCCGGTGCTGACGGGCGTGTCTGTGTCCATCTCCGTGTCCGTGCTCGTGTCCGGTGTCGTGCTCACGCGTCCGTCTCCGGGCTCGCGGCCTCGACCGTCACCATCGTGGCCTTGACCGAGGCGACCGCGACGGACCCGACCTCGAGCCCGAGCTCCCGGACCGCCTCGGCACTCATCAGCGACACCACCCGGTGCGGTCCGCACTGCAGCTCGACCTGGGCCATCACCGTGTCGACGACCAGGCCCGTCACGATGCCGACGAACCGGTTGCGTGCGGAGCTCCGGACGCCCGACGGATCGGCGAGCTGGTCGCCGCGCGACGAGGCGTACTCGGCGAGTTCCCGTCCGTCGACCACGGCCCTGCCCGCGGGGTCGGTCGCCCTCGTGAACGTGCCGCCCTCGACGAGCCGCCGCACGGTGTCGTCGCTGATGCCCAGGTAGGTCGCGGCGTCACGGATGCGGAGCTGCGTCATGACGACGACCCTAGACCGGGGACGACCCGGCACGACTTGTGGACACTCACCGTCTCGCAGGGCCCGACACCGGGTTCCCGTCCAGCGGCGCTCGGTACCGTGCTGGGCGTGAGTTCCCCCCGTACCGGCAGCATCGGCGTCCCGCACGCGGTCCGCCGGGTACCGGTGCGTGCCGGCGTCCGCGGGGCCGTCTCCGCCGCCGCGACGGCAGCGGTCCGGGTGCCGGAACTCACGATCGGCGCGGTGGGCGTCGTCGTCGCCGCGGCAGCCTCGTGGGTCCCGTCCGTCTGGTACGACGAGGCGGCGACCGTCACCAGTGCCCAGCGGTCCTGGGCGCAGCTCTTCGCGGAGCTCCACACCGTCGACGCCGTGCACGGTCTGTACTACGCCCTGATGCACGTCTGGTTCTGGCTCGTCGGGTACACCCCGTTCACGTTGCGCCTGCCGAGTGCGCTCGCGATCGGGGTCGCCGCGGGACTCGTCGTCGCCCTCGGTCGGCGCCTCGGCGGACGACGGCTCGGGATCACGGCGGGCATCGTCTTCCTGCTCCTCCCCCGCGTGCAGTGGGCGGGGACCGAGGGGCGTCCCTACGCCACCATCACGACGCTGTCGGTCTGCCTGACACTCGTGGGCGTCACGGCCCTCCGCCGCACCCGGTCACGCGCGCCCCGGGCCACCGGGTGGTGGGTCGCCTACGGGGTGCTCGCCGTCGTCGCGGTGCTCTGCAACGTCTACCTGGCGCTCGCGGTCCTCGCCCACGCCGTCGCGCTCGCCTGGACCCTCGTGGCCGAACGGCACGCGCTGCGAACGGCCGTGGTCACCCGGGACGGCCGCACGCCCGGGCCGCCGCTCGTCACCGGTCGGGTGCTCGTCCGCTGGGCCGTCGCCGCCGGCATCGCCGCCGCCGTGGTCGCGCCGTTCGTGGTCGTCGTGTCCTCGCAGGCGAAGCAGGTCGGCTGGATCAAGGACATCAGCCGCGACACCCTCGGGCAGGTGTGGTCGACCGCCTGGTTCGGCGCGTCCGACCCGTACGCGGCCGTCATCTGGTCCCTCATGGTCGTCGGCGTCGGGCTCGCCCTCGTGCAGGTGCACCGCCGGGTGCCGTCCGCACGCGCCCTGTTCCGGGCGCAGACCGTGCGGGTGGCGCTGCCGCTCGTCGTCGTCCCCACCTCCGTGCTCCTCGTCGCGACGGCACTCGGTGAGCGCCTGTACTCGCCGAAGTACGCGACCCTCAGCCTGCCGTTCGTCGCGCTCCTCGTCGCCGTCGCGCTCACCGCGGTCCGGCCGAAGGCGCTGCTCGCCGCCGCCGTCGCGGTGCTCGTGGTCCTGTCGGTCCCCACGGCCGTGTCCGTCAAGGGCCCCGAGGCGAAGCAGGCGTCCACCTGGGCGCATGCCGCCGCGATCATCAGCGCGGAGCGCGCCGCCCGCCCGAGCGCCAACGAGGGCGTCGTGTTCGGCAGCGTCTACCGCCACCCGACGACGACCGCCGAGGTCATCCGGGTGTCCTACCCGGACGCGTTCTCCGGGCTGACCGACCTGGCCGTCGCGACCGACGGGGCCGACGAGGGCGTCCTCTGGAACACGAACGGCGACCTCGCGACGACCGTCCCGTCCCGTCTCGGCGACATCGACACCGTCTGGTACGTCGGCGGCACCTCCCGCACCATCCGGCCCGAGCTCAAGGCGGTGCTCGAGGAGCAGGGCTTCCACGTCGCGCACAACTGGCAGACCGGCAAGGTCATCATGTCGGAGTTCGTCCGCTCCTGACCCCGCGTCGCTGCCCGTGCGGGCAGCGGGTCAGTGCAGGACGCGGGCGCCGTGCACGGGACCGGTCGCGCGGAGTGCCACGCGCCCCGAGGCGCTCAGTGCGACCTGGACCTCGAGCGCGGCGTCACGGTCGGGCACCAGGAAGGCCACGGTGGGACCACTGCCGGACACGAGACCGGCCAGGGCGCCGGAGCGCTCCCCGAGCTCGAGCGTGTCGGCCAGGCCCGGCTGCAGGCGCATGGCCGGGGCCTGCAGGTCGTTGTGCAGGTTCTCGGCGAGGAGTTCGGCGTCGCCCGCCCGGAGCGCCTGGAGCACGTGCGCCTCGACGACGGGCGTCCGCGGGGCCGGGGAGATGTCGGCCCGGTAGCGCTCCCGGTGCTCGTCGAGCGCGCGGTACACCGACGGCGTGGAGAGCCCGGTGTCGCTCAGTGCGAGCACCCAGTGGAACTCGCCCTTCGCCAGCGCCGGGCTGAGCTCGTCGCCACGACCCGTCCCGACGGCGGTCCCGCCGGCGAAGGCGAAGGGGACGTCGGCCCCGAGTTCGGCGGCCAGCCGCAGCAGTTCGTCGCGTCCGAGTCCGGTGCCCCAGAGCGTGTCGACCGCCAACAGGGTCGCGGCGGCGTCAGCCGAGCCGCCGCCCATCCCACCGGCGACGGGCACCTGCTTGTCGATCGTCAGACGCACACCGCCGCGGTGTCCGGCGGTCCGGGCGACGAGCCGTGCGGCCCGGAGCGCCAGGTTGGTGTCGTCCGTCGGCACCGAGGACGAGTCGATCGGCCCGGTGAAGCGGACGGAGAAGTCGTCGGCACGCTCGGCGGTGACGTCCTCGTACAGGGACACCGCCTGGTACGCGGTGGCGACGTCGTGGTACCCGTCGTCCTGCAGGGCGCCGACCGACAGGTGGACGTTGATCTTGCCCGGCGCGCGCGTCCGCACCCGACCGGGAGCAGGCATCGACGTCATGCGACCAACCTATCCCCGTCCCGCCGGTCCACCCGCCGTCCGACGGCTCACGCCGCAGCGGCGAAGCCGCGCTCCAGGTCCGCGATGACGTCGTCGACGTGTTCGAGGCCGATGGACAGCCGGATGAGCCCCTCGCCGACGCCCGCCGCGGCCCGCTCGGACGGGGTCATCTGCACGTGGGTCGTCGACGCCGGGTGCACGACGAGGGAACGGACGTCACCGATGTTCGACACGTGGTCGAAGAGCTCGAGCGCGGACACGAAGCGCCGCCCGGCCTCGACCCCGCCGGCAAGGTCGAACGCGAGGACGCTCGACGGCCCCTTCGGCACGTACCGCTGCTGCAGGTGGTGCCACGGGGAGCTCGGCAGGCCGGCGTAGTGCACGTGCTCGACCTGGTCGTGCGCATCGAGCCAGGACGCGACCGTCGCGGCGTTCGACATGTGCCGGTCCATGCGGAGCGACAGCGTCTGGATGCCCTGCAGCACCAGGAAGGCGTTGAACGGGGCGATCGCCGGGCCGAGGTCGGCGGAGAGCTTCGAGCGGGTGCGCTGGATGAACGCGCGGCGCCCGAACTTCTCCGCGAAGTTCGTACCCGAGAAGCCCGAGTGCTCGGTCGTCGTCAGCTGCGGGTACTCGTCCGGGTGTGCGGCCCAGTCGAAGTTGCCGCTGTCGACGATGAGTCCGGCGATGGCGCTGCCGTGCCCGGCGAGGTACTTCGTCGCGGAGTGCACGACGATGTCCGCGCCGTGCTCGATCGGCCGGACCAGGTACGGCGTCGCGATGGTGTTGTCGACGATGAGCGGGACGCCGGCCTCGTGCGCGACACCCGCCACCCCGGCGAAGTCGAGGACGTCCCCGCGCGGGTTCGGGATGGACTCGCCGAAGAACGCGCGCGTCTCGGGTCGGACGGCCGCGGCCCACTCGTCCAGGTCCGTCGGGTCCTGCACGAACGTGAACGCGATGCCGAGGTCACGGAGCGTCGACGCGAAGAGCGTGTACGTCGCGCCGTAGAGCGACGCGCTCGACACGATGTGGTCCCCGGCACGGGCGAGCCCGAGCACGGCGAGCGACGTGGCCGCCTGCCCGGACGCGAGCGCGAGCGCGGCGACCCCGCCCTCCAGGTCGGCGATCCGCCGTTCCAGCGCCGCGGCCGACGGGTTGTTCACGCGGGAGTACGTGTGCCCGGGTGCGTTGAGCAGGAACCGGTCGGCGGCGTCCTCCCCCGACGGGTAGACGAAGGCGGCGGTCTGCGCGATCGGCGGCACGTTCCCGCCGAAGCCCGGGTCGGCCTTGAACCCGGCGCGGATCTGCCGGGTCTCGAACGCCCAGTCGTCCTCGGCGGCCATCAGGACACCGTCTCCACGGGGACGGACGCGCGCACGAGCGGGATGACCTGCTCGCCGAAGCGCTCCATCTCCTCGAGCTGCGGCGAGAACTGCAGGAGCAGGGTGTCCACACCCGCCTCCTCGTACTCGCGGATCCGTGCGGCGACCTGCTCCGGCGTCCCGACGAACTGCGGGCGCAGGCCCCGGTTCGACACCGAGTAGTCCTCGAGCGACGGCACGTGCTCGAGCTGCGACTTCGAGATGAAGTCCTGGTACGACTCGTACGCCTTGCCGTGCTGCACGTCGGTGATGCGCGCGAGCTCGGCCTGCGCTTCCTCCTCGGTGTCGCGCACGATCGCGTACGCGGCCATGCCGAACGCCTCGAACGGCGGGAGCCCGGCGTCCTCGCGGCGCCGGCGCATCTCGGCGATCTTCGTGCGGAGCTCCTCGACGGTGCCGCCGTGGGTGACGTAGGCGTCGGCGTAGTGCGTGATGCTCGCCTTGCCGGCCTCGCTCTCACCGCCGGCGTAGATGCGCGGGGTGACGCGGGGCTTCGGCTCGAGGTGGGCGTTCTCGATCTCGTAGTACTCGCCGGAGAAGCTGTACGGGGTCTCCCGCCACAACCCCTTCATGATCTCGACGAACTCCGCCGTGCGCTTGTAGCGGTCGTCGTGCTCGGAGAAGATGCCGCCGTACTGACGGGCCTCTTCCGCCCACCAGGCGCTCACGACGTTGAAGGTGAACCGGCCGCCGGAGATGTCGTCGATCGTCGCCGCCTGCTTCGCCGTCACCGCGGGCAGGTGGTATCCGGGCCGCATCGCCGCCATGATCTCGAGGCGCTCGGTCGTCGCCGCGATCGCCGCCGCGAGCGCCCACGCCTCCAGGCTCGGCGCTGCGACGCCCTTGATGTCGTTGAGGTTGAGCTCCGGCACGAGCGTCAGGTCGAACCCGATCCGCTCGGCGCGCTGCGCCAGGAGCTTCACGTAGTCGAACGTGACCGGCATCTGCTCGTCGTCGACGTTGCGCAGCCAGCCGCCGAAGAGCGGGGTCCAGTATCCGAATCGCACGGGGGTTCCTTGCTGGTGGAGATGACGGTCTGGAGGCTCGGTTCCGGTGGCGAGCCGGGCCTCCAGACCGGTGGGTGGGTCAGGCGGTGCCGTGTGGTGCGGCGGTGTCGTGTCGCCGGTCAGGCGTGCGCCGCCGGTGCGGCGGCCGTGGCGTACTCCCCGTCGAGCAGCCCGCCGAGGTAGCGGGCGATCGACCGCGGGCCCGAGGCCGGTGCGGCCTCCTCGACGGCGGGGTTGTAGTTCGTGTTCGTGTTGATGTCGTAGACGACCGTCCGACCGTCGGTCGTCTCCATGAACTCGACGCCGGCGATCGTGATCCGCTGGTCGGCGAGGAACGTGCGGAGCTGCTGCACGAGCGGGTGCTCCGCGGTCACCTCGGTCCGGACGCTGAACGCCGGGGGCGCTCCTGCGGTCTCCGTGCCGGGGACCTCGCACACCGCGCCGGCCCTCTGCTGGTCCCACTTGGCCTGCGGGACCTCGCATGCGTCGGCGGGGCAGAGCTCGAAGCTGCCCGCACTCGTGTCGACGCGGACGGCGTAGACGAACTCGCCGCCCACGAACTCGACGCGGGTGATGAACGGCTCACGGGCGGTCAGGTACTCCTGCAGCAGCGTGATGCCGTCCACCGGCTCCTCGAACTCCGGGCTGTCGACGTAGGCGTCGAACTCGGCGAGCGAGTCGAAGCGCCGGACGCCGAGGCCCTTGCCGCCCTGGTTGTGCTTCGTGATGAACGGGCCGTCCTGGCCGCCCGTGAAGTCCGCGGCCGCCTGCTTGAGCGTCGCCGTACCGAACACCGCGGTGGTGCGGGGCACGTCGAACCCGGCCCGCTGCAGGAGCCCGTGCTGGGCGACCTTCGAGACCTCGAGCTCGAGCACGTGGCTGCCACCGACGACCTGGCGACCCGCTCGTTCGAGCCAGCCGAGCACCGCGCGGGTGTACTCCTTGCTGTGCTCGTGCCCGCGTGTGTGCGAGCTCGCCGACATGCGGCTCCAGTACACACCGGGCTCCGGTTCGGCGCCGAGGTCGATCTGCCCCTCGGTCAGCAGGAGCTCCCGCACCGGGACGCCCTCGGCCTCGAAGGCAGCGGCGAGCGGCGGGAACCACTCGGGGTTCTCGTGGATGACGGTCACGCGCGGAGTGCTCACCGCCCCACCCTAGGCACGCACGTGTGGGGGCTGCCAGGTGTGTGACGTGGTGTTGCGGCTGCGGCGCATCGCTGCACTGGTACATCAGTATCCTGGCTTGATGCGTCTCATCTTCATCGACGAATCCGCTCGTGATGACCGCTACTACTTCTTCGGCGCGCTCATCGTCGACGCGGCAGCGCTCCGGACGATCGAGGACGGGTTGGACGCGGCGGCGACGGACGTCGCGCGGTCAGTGCCGGGGTTCGACCCGGAGACCGAGTTCCACGCCGTCGAGATGTTCCACGGCAAGAGCGGTTGGGGGTGCGTCCCGCCGCAAGTGCGAGTGCGGGCCTGCATGTCGACGGCGACTGTGCTCGCCCGGTCGACGGCCAGTTTCGTGTTCCGGGGCATCGACCTCCGTGCACACCGCGCTCATCCCGTCGCGGACGCCCGTCCGGTACACCTTCTGACGCTCGCACACGTGCTCGAAGCGGTCGATGAGCACCTGGAAGGAGCTGACCCGAGTGAGCAACTCGGACTCGTGCTCGCCGACGACCACCACGCCGCCGACGGCGCCCGGCGCAGCCTGCGGGACGTCAAGACGGGCGCGTCCTCCGGATGGACAGCGGGTCCGCTCACCAGGATCGCCGACACGCTCTACTTCGGCCCGTCACACGAGAGCCGGCTGCTCCAAGCAGCCGACTTCGCGACGTACTTCCTGAACCGGGACAGGACCGTGCCGGAACGTGACCACCGCGCAGCGCGGGCCACAGCCCGGATCGTACGGGCAGTGCGGTCGATCACTGTCGAGGAGGCCGTCTGGTGCCCCCCGGACGCACGACGCCCCGCTCGAGGGCGGGGCGTCGGCTGGGTGCGGGAGGTCTGACGACGTCCTGCCATGTCACAATATCATTCAGCATAGGCCCTGTCGAGATCGACGGAACAGGTCGATCCGGCCGTCAGCCGGCGAAGGTCTGCTGGCCGAGGACACCGAGCAGTTCGAGCTTCTGGGCGTCCTCGCTCCCCGGCGGTGCCGTGAAGAGCAGGAGCGCCTGTGCCTGGTCGTCCGTGTGCAGCACCTGGCAGTCGACGGTGATGCGACCGAGCTCGGCCTGCATGATCGTCTTGTTGTCCGACCAGCGGAGGGCGACCTCGTGCAGCGCCCACAGCCGGGCGAACTCGGGACTGCGCCGCTCGAGTTCGGCGACGAGTTCGGTCGCCCGACGATCGCCGGGTCCGGCGAGACCGACCGCCGCCCGCAGTGACGCCACCACGACCCGCCCCAGTCGTTCGTGCTGCTCCGGTGCGTACCGGTCGAGCTCGGTGCCGGTGACGAACCACCGCCATGCCTGGTACCGGTCGTTGCCCGACAGGCCGACCGACGTGCCGAGGAGCGCCACGGCGAGCCGGTTCTCGACGAGGGTCTCCCCCAGGTGGCTGACGACGATCGCCGGCGTGTCCGTCAGCCGGTCGAGCACCCGGAGGATCGCCGGGTCCACGTGGTCGGCGCGGTGCATGCGCACCGGCGCGTTCTGCCCCGCGAGGTGGAACAGGTGGTCTCGCTCGTCGAGGGAGCAGCGGAGGGCACGGGCGATCGCGGCCACCATCTGCTCGGACGGCTGCGGTCCGCGCTGCTGCTCCAGGCGCGTGTAGTAGTCGACCGACATGCCGACCAGCGCGGCGACCTCCTCACGACGGAGGCCCGGGGTGCGTCGACGAGCGCCGGCACCGAGCCCGACGTCCTCCGGGCGCAGGAGCTCGCGTCGGCGGCGCAGGAAGTCGGCGAGGGCGGCACGGTCCATGCGTCCAGTCTGCTGCTCGGCGCGGCCGGGAACCAGGGACCGGCGGTCCCCCGATGTGCGGGCTCTGGATGCGTCGACACAGCGCGGGCATCGTGGTCGTCATGGACACCACCAACAGCACCGTCTTCATCCCCGGCGCGACCTCGGGCATCGGCCTGGCGCTCGCGCTCCGCCTGCAGGCCGCGGGCAGCACCGTCGTCATCGGCGGGCGCCGACATGCCCTGCTCGACTCCCTCGCCGAGGAGCACGGCCTCGGCACGGTCCAGATCGACGTCGCCGATGCCGATTCGATCCGGGCGGCCGCCGACCAGGTCCTCGCCGCACACCCCGGACTCGACACCCTCGTGACGATGTCGGGCATCATGCGGAACGAGGACCTCCGCGACCCCGGACACATCGAGGACGCCCTCGAGACGATCCAGACGAACCTGGTCGGGACGATCCGCCTGATCGACGCGTTCCTGCCGCACCTGCTCACCCGCCCGGCCGCCACCGTCATGACGGTGTCGTCGGGGCTCGCGTTCGTGCCGCTCACCGCGACCCCGACCTACAGCGCCACCAAGGCCGGCGTGCACTCGTACACGCAGGCACTCCGACAGCAGCTCGCCGGCACCACGGTCGAGGTGCTCGAACTCGCTCCGCCGGCCGTGCAGACCGACCTGATGGGCGGAGCGGACTTCGGTGGCATGCCCCTCGACGCCTTCGTCGACGAGGTGATGACGATCGTCGAGGCCGGCGGGACGTCGGAGGTCCTCGTGCAGAACGTCCAGCCGCTCCGGTGGGCCGAACGCGACGGCACCCACCAGCAGATCCTCGAGATGATGGCGGGCCGCGAGCACTGAGCCCGCCCTGCGGCTCAGACCGCGGCGAGCAGGTCCCGCAGTCCGGCCTTCGCCTCGGGCATCCGCTCCGGCCCGGTGAGACGCTCACGCGTCGCGGACAGCCGGACGGTGCCCGGGCGGGGGCCGTCCTCCGTCGTGAGCAGCACCGACTCCCGGTCGGCGGACGTCCACCGGGCCGAGGGACGCTTCCCACCCCGGCGCTCCGAGGTCGGCCCGTGCCCGAACGCGGCGGACGCGACGACGACCGCGCGGTCGAGCACCGCCTCCCGGTCGCCGTCGACCTGCCGCGAGGCCGAGACGGCGAAGGTGCCGTCGGAGCGCTGCCCGGGGACACGGAGGCCGCGGGACTGCTCGTAGCCGACGGCGACGCTCTGCGCCCACCAGGGGTCGACGCCCTGACCGACGAGCCAGGCGGCGATGGCCGTGTGGCCGATGGTGCGCCCGTCGGCTCGGTCGAGGCGGTCGTACCAGTCGTCCGGCGCGGCACCGGTGGCCGCGACCACGCGCTCGGCGGGGATCCCCCGTGCGTGCGAGCGGACGACGTCGTCGGTCATGGAGCGAGCGTACCCAGCGCGGACCGGATCCTTCGCCGGACGGCCGCCCATGTGTGGCGGGGTCAGGACGCGGCGCCGCCGGCGGCCGCGAGGACGGTCCGGCCGAGCCGCACGAAGTCGTCCACCCCGAGCTCCTCGCCGCGGGCGGTCGGAGCGATGCCCGCCGCCTCGAGGACCTCCGACGCACGGGCGCTGCCGCCGAGGACGCCGGACAGTGCCTGCCGCAGCATCTTCCGCCGCTGCTGGAACGCCGCGTCGACGAGGGTGAAGACCCGCGACCGCAGCTGCTCGTCCCCCGGCGGTTCGTGCCGGTCGAAACCGACGAGCACGCTGTCCACGTTCGGCACGGGCCAGAACACCTGGCGGCTGACCTGCCCCGCGATCCGCCACGAGCCGTACCAGGCGGCCTTGACGCTCGGGGACCCGTAGACCTTGCTGCCCGGGTCCGCCGCGAGCCGGTAGCCGACCTCGGCCTGCACCATGACGAGCGACCGGACGAGGGACGGGAAGGTGGCGAGGAGGTGCAGGAGCACCGGCACGGAGACGTTGTACGGCAGGTTCGCGACGAGGTGCGTCGGCGCCACGGGCAGGTCCGCGGCGGCCACCTGCAGTGCGTCCTGGTGGACGACCGTGAGGCGGGCGTCGGGCTGCATCGCGGCGACGGTGGTCGGCAGGTGCGCGGCGAGCCGGGCGTCGATCTCGACGGCGGTCACGGGAGCGCCGGTCTCGGTCAGCCCGAGCGTCAGGGAACCGAGCCCGGGACCGACCTCGAGCACGCGGGAGTCCGGCGTCACCCCCGCGACCGAGACGATGCGTCGCACGGTGTTGGCGTCGTGCACGAAGTTCTGGCCGAGCTTCTTGGTGGGGGTGACGTCGAGCGTCGCCGCGAGGTCGCGGATCTCCGCCGGACCGAGGAGGGCACCCATGACTACTCCCCCACCGTGGTCGGCTCGTCGCCCCACGAGCCGTACACGAGCTCGGTGTTGGACGAGATCTGCTCGGCGAGCGTCGACGGGTCGGTGCCGAGGGTCTCCGCCATCGACCGCACGGTGAGCGGGATGAGGTACGGCGCGTTCGGCCGGCCGCGGAACGGCGTCGGTGTGAGGAACGGGGCGTCGGTCTCGACCATGATGAGGTGCCGCGGCGCCACGTGCAGGGCGTCCCGCAGGTTCTGCGCGTTCTTGAACGTGACCGTCCCGGCGAAGGACATGTACCAGCCGCGTTCGGCGCAGAGCCGCGCGAGTTCGGTGCCGCCGGAGAAGCAGTGGAACACCGTCCGCTCCGGAGCGCCGACGCGCTCGAGGACCTCGACCACGGCGTCGTGGGCGTCCCGGTCGTGGATCGTCAGCGCGAGGTCGTACTCCTTCGCGATCCGGATGTGCTCCTCGAACGAGCGGACCTGGGCGGCTCGGCCGTCGTCCCCGGTCCGGAAGAAGTCGAGTCCGGTCTCGCCGATCGCCCGGACGCGCGGCAGCCCCGCGAGCGCTTCGATGCCGGCCAGGTGCTCGTCCAACAGCCCCTGCTCGTCGAGCACCGGCGCTTCGTTCGGGTGCAGGGCCACCGCCGCGAGGACGCGCGGCTCACGGGCTGCGATCGACGCGGACCACTGCGAGGTGGCCAGGTCGGTCCCGACCTGCACCACGCCGCGGACACCGACGTTCGCGGCGCGGTCGAGGTGCTCGCCGTACTCGAGCGGACCGTCCCCACCGTCACCGACGCCGTCGGCGATCTCCATGTGGGTGTGGTTGTCGTACACCGGGACCGCCAAGGCCTGCGGCAACGGCGGGTACGTCAGGTCCCGCTTCTGCCGGCCACCGTCGCCACCGCGTGCGCGGACGTGCGCGTCCGTCACGCGGCGCCCTGCTCCGGCTGCTCGATGCGCGGGAACAGCCCGGCGGCGAGGGGCGTCACCGTCTCGGAGCCCTGCCACTCCCAGGCACGGTCGACGCGCTGCTCGGCGATCGACCCGCCGGCACCGATCGACGCCCAGAGCTTCTCGGTGGCCTTCGGCATGACCGGCGACACCAGGACCGTGACGGTCCCGAGTCCGCGGAGCGCCGTGACGAGCACGGTCGCGAGCCGCGCACGCTGCGCCTCGTCCTTGGCGAGGGCCCACGGCTCCTGCTCGGTGATGTAGCCGTTGAGGGCGTCCACGAGCTCCCAGACGGTGCTGATCGCGTCGTGCGGCGCGAAGGCCTCGATCGCGGCGTCGGCACGCTCGGTGACGGCCTGCGCGAGGGCGTCGATCGCAGCGTCGGACTCGGTCAGCTCCCCGCGCTCGGGGACGGCACCGTCGAAGTAGCGGTTCAGCATCGCGACGATGCGGGACGCCAGGTTGCCGAACCCGTTCGCGAGCTCCGCCTGGTACCGCGCCGAGATGTCCTCCCAGCTGAAGTTGCCGTCCTGCCCGAAGGTGATGGCACGCAGGAAGTAGTAGCGGAACGCGTCGGACCCGAACGTGTCGGTGATCTCGCTCGGGGCGATGCCGGTCAGCTTCGACTTCGACATCTTCTCGCCGCCGACGAGCAGCCACCCGTGGCCGAACACGCGCTCCGGCACCGGCAGTCCGGCCGCCATGAGCATCGCGGGCCAGATGACAGCGTGGAACCGTGCGATGTCCTTGCCCACGATGTGCACGCTCGGCCAGAGACGCTGGAAGGCCTCGTCGTCCTCCGTGCCGTAGCCGAGTGCGGTGACGTAGTTGAGGAGCGCGTCGAACCAGACGTAGAGGACGTGGTCCGAGTCCCAGGGGATCTGGATGCCCCAGTCGAAGCTCGACCGCGAGATGGACAGGTCGCGCAGGCCCTGCTTGACGAACGACACGATCTCGTTGCGGACGCTCTCCGGCTGGATGAACTGCGGGTTCGACTCGTAGAGGTCGAGCAGGCGCTGCTCGAAGTCGGACATGCGGAAGAAGTAGTTCCGCTCGGCCAGGACCTCCACCGGGATCGAGTGGATCGCGCAGACCTGCTGGCCCTCGTACGGACCGGTCCCGGGCACGAGGTCGCTCGGCTGCTTGTACTCCTCACACCCCACGCAGTAGAAGCCCTCGAACTCGCCCGCGTATATGTAGCCGTCGTCGTACAGCTTCTGCAGGAACGCCGTCACGCCCCGCTCGTGCCGCTCGTCCGTCGTCCGGATGAAGTCGTCGTTGGCGACGTCCACCGTGTCGAGCAGCGGCTTCCACGCGTCGGTGACGAGGCGGTCGGCCCACTCCTTCGGTGTGACGTCGTTCGCCGAGGCGGTCCGCAGGATCTTCTGCCCGTGCTCGTCGGTGCCGGTCAGCAGCCAGGTGTCGTCGCCGCGCTGCCGGTGCCAGCGCGCGAGGACGTCCGCGGCGACCTCCGTGTACGCGTGCCCGATGTGGGGCACGTCGTTGACGTAGAAGATCGGCGTGGTGATCGAGAACGAGCTGCCGTCGGCCATGCGGACCATCCTAGAGGCGACTCGAAACCGCGTGACGCGCCTCCCGGCCGCCTGTGGATGACCGGACGGGAGGCTCGTCGCGACGTCGCCACGGGCCTCCCGTCCGGCTCCGCCCCGGTCGGTTCAGCGCGCGGCGAGCGCGCCTTCGTAGAGGTCCCGCTTCGACAGCCCGGTCGCGTCGGCGACCGCGGCGGCGGCTTCCTTCATCCGCGCTCCCGCGGCCACGCGCTCGAGCACGAGGCGGACACCGTCCTCGATCGTGGCGTCCTCCCCCGACCCGGTGGCCCCGGCGACGACGACGCAGATCTCACCGCGGACCCCGTCGGCCGCCCACTCGGTCAGCTCGGCGAGGGTGCCGCGACGGACCTCCTCGTGCAGTTTCGTGAGCTCACGACAGACCGCGGCGCGCCGGTCGACACCGAAGCCGGCGGCCATGTCCCCGAGCGTGTCGGCGATCCGGTGCGGGGACTCGAAGAAGACCATCGTCCGCTGCTCCCCGGCGAGCGCCGCGAAGACACGACGCCGCTCCCCGCCCTTCCGGGTCGGGAACCCCTCGAACGTGAAGCGGTCGGTCGGCAGCCCGGAGAGGGCGAGGGCGGTGAGCACGGCGCTCGGGCCGGGGACGGCCGTGACGGTGACGCCGGCGGCCGCGGCGGCCTCGACCAGCGGGAACCCGGGGTCGCTGATCGCCGGCATGCCCGCGTCGGTGAGCACCACGACGTCGTCCTCGCGTGCGAGCTCGACGACCTCGGCCGCGCGCTCCCGTTCGTTGTGCTCGTGCAGCGCGATGAGCCGCGGTCGGTTCTCGATGCCCAGGGCACGCATGAGATGGATCGCGGTCCGGGTGTCCTCGGCGGCGACCACGGAGGCGTTCGACAGCGTCTCCACGAGTCGACGGGAGGCGTCACCGAGGTTGCCGATGGGGGTTGCTGCGAGGACGATCACGTCCCCATTGTCGTCGCCACGCCTGCGACCTGTGGACAGCGCAGCCGACGCGTGCGCGGCCTCCGTAGGATGCTGCGCGTGACCACGGACCTGGCCGACCCGCTGCAGACCGTGCCGGACGTCCCCCGTGGCTCGCGGCTCGACGACTGGTGGGCGCGCACGCTGTCCGTCGGCTGGCGGGTCGCCGCCTGGCGCTGGGGCGGCCCGATCGCGGTGACGGTGCTGGCCGCGGTGCTCCGCCTGGTCGACCTCGGGCGACCGCACTCCCTGGTGTTCGACGAGACGTACTACGTCAAGGACAGCTGGTCGCTCGTGCACCTCGGATACGAGGGCACCTGGCCGGCGAACCCGAGCGACGAGGGCGCGCCGACCACCGACGACCGGTTCGCGAGCGGGCAGACCGACATCTACTCCCGCGCCGCCGAGTTCATCGCGCACCCGCCGCTCGGCAAGTACCTCATCGGCCTCGGCATGCTGGTGTTCGGGCCGGACAACGCGTTCGGGTGGCGGTTCACGGTCGCCGTGCTCGGCATCGCGACCGTGTTCCTCATCGCCGTCATCGCGCGGTCCTTGTTCCGCTCGACGCTCGTCGGGACGCTCGCCGGCGGCTTCCTGGCGGTAGACGGGCAGGCGATCGTGATGTCCCGGGTCTCGCTGCTCGACGGCATCGTCACCTTCTTCGTCGTCCTCGCCTTCGGCGCCCTCCTGCTCGACCGGCGCTGGTCCGCCCGCCAGCTCGACCGGTGGACCGACCGGCGGGCAGCGGCCGGACGGGCCACGCTCTGGGGCCCGGTGCTGTGGTGGCGACCGTGGCTGCTCGCGATGGGCGTCGCGCTCGGGCTGGCGTCGTCGACGAAGTGGACCGGGATGTACTTCCTGGCGTTCTTCGCGGTGTACTCGGTCCTCAGCGACATGATGCTGCGACGCCGGGCAGGCGTGGTGTTCTGGTCGTCCAGTGCGGCGCTGCAGCAGGCACCGGTCACGTTCCTGCTCACCGTGCCGGTCGCCGCGGTGACCTACCTGGCCTCGTGGTCCGGGTGGTTCCTGACGAAGGGCGGCTGGGACCGCGACTGGATCGGCGGCGGCGGACAGCGCTGGACGGGCGTGCTCGCGTGGGTGCCCGACAGCCTGCAGAACTGGTGGCACTACCAGTCCGAGATCTACGCCTTCAACATCGGCCTGCACACGCCGCACTCGTACCAGGCGAACCCGCTGCTGTGGCTCGTCATGCAACGCCCCACGTCGATGTACTACCAGGGCACGAACGCGGGCCAGGACGGCTGCGGGTTCGACCGGTGCGGCGCTGCCGTGACCGGGATCGCGAACCCCTTCATCTGGTACGCCTCGGTGATCGCCGCCGTGGTGCTGCTCGTGCTCTTCGTCACGCGTCGGCGCTGGGAGTACGGGCTCGTCCTGATCAACATCGGCGCGGGGTACCTGCCCTGGCTCATGTACCTGGACCGGACGGTGTTCCAGTTCTACACGATCGCCTTCGAGCCGTTCCTCGTGACGGCGCTGGCCGCGGCGATCGCGCACCTGATCGGGTCACGGGACGATCCGCGGCGACGGCGGACGCGGGCGCTGCTCGGGCTCGGCGTGTACCTGCTGGTCGTGGTCCTCGCGTCGGTGTACTGGTACCCGATGTGGACGGCGATGCAGGTCCCGTGGGACTTCATCCGCTCGCACTACTGGCTGCCGAGCTGGTTGTAGCGCTCGGCCGATCACGCCGTCGCAGGCACGCGCCGTCGCAGGCACGCGCCGTCGCAGCGGCGCGCGGTCGCATCCGCGTGCCCGCGGAGGCACGTGGGACGCCGCCGTCAGGACTGCGGCTGCATCGACCGCTCGAGGGCGTCGCGGTCGAGCGGCACGCCGACCATCGGTTCCTGCCGGGCCTGCGGCAGCACGCCGTCGACGAGGACCTGGGCGTAGCGCTTCCAGGCGTCCGGGTCGTGGTTCCGGGTCGCGTCGGCCACGGCACCGACCATCGTCGTGAGGATGGGCAGGTCACGGGCGTCGAAGCCCGGCCGGACGACCCCGGCCTCGCGGGCACGACGGATGATCTCGGCGACCTGCCGCTCGAGACGGTCCCGCTCCTGCATGACCGACGGTCGGGCCTTGCCCGCGCGGACGATCGCGTCGGCGAGCGCTCGGTCGCGGGCGCGGAAGGCGAACACGCCCATCAGGTACAGGCGGAGCGACTCACGGGGGTCGGTCTCCTCGGCAGCGGCCGCGGCCGCGGCGTTCAGCGCCTCGAACTTGGCGCTGAGCAGGGCCGCGATCAGGGAGTCCTTGTCGGCGAAACGTCGGTAGACGGTGCCGACCCCGACCCCGGCCTCGTGGGCGATGTCGTTCAGGGTCACCGAAAGGCCGCGCTCCGCGAAGCACTTCCGTGCCGTCTGCAGGATCAGTTCGCGGTTCCGCGCCGCGTCGGCACGGAGGGGCCGGTCGAGGTCGAGAGGCCGATCGAGATCGGCTGCGGGTCCGGTGGTGCTCACACAACGAATGTAACCGACCTCTCTGGGAACAAGCGGATGCGGTTGCTCCGTTTCGATGTACAGTGACCACAAGCGGATGCCGCGCATCCGCTTCACCCTCCTCCGGGACGCCCGACGGCGCGCGCCCCTCCCCTTCCATCCTTCGAGAAGGAGGCTGTCATGACGGCAGAACAGACCGCGCCCGCTCCCACAGGAGCGACGCCGACGACCGCGGGCACCACCCCGGCCCGCACCGACCACCGCTGGATCGCCCTGGCGGTCATCGCGCTCGCCCAGCTCATGGTCGTCCTCGACGCCACCATCGTGAACATCGCCCTGCCCTCCGCGCAGGAGGACCTCGGGTTCGCCACCGACCAGCGCCAGTGGATCGTCACGGCGTACTCGCTCGCGTTCGGCTCACTGCTCCTGCTCGGTGGTCGTCTCGGCGACCTGTTCGGCCGGAAGAACACGTTCATCATCGGCCTGGTCGGGTTCGCCGTCGCCTCCGTGCTCGGCGGGCTCGCGGACTCGTTCGGGCTGCTCGTCGCCGCTCGCGCGCTGCAGGGCGTCTTCGGTGCGCTGCTCGCCCCGTCCGCCCTCGGCATGCTGACCACCACCTTCCGCGACCCGAAGGAGCGCGGGCGCGCGTTCGGCATCTTCGGGTCGATCGCCGGGTCCGGCGCCGCCATCGGCCTGCTGCTCGGTGGCGTCCTGACCGAGTACGCGTCGTGGCGCTGGTGCCTCTACGTCAACGTGGTCTTCGCGGTCCTCGGCGTGATCGGCGCACTCGTCTTCATGGCGAAGCCGCCGAAGGTCGAGCGTCCGCGCATCGACGTCGCCGGCGTCATCACCATCACCGCCGGTCTCGTCGGGGTCGTCTACGGCTTCTCGAACGCCGAGACGAACGGCTGGGACGCCCCGCTCACGATCGGCATGCTGGTCGGCGGCGTGCTGCTCATCGCCGCGTTCGTCGTCATCGAGACCCGGGTCGCGCACCCGCTGCTGCCGCTCCGTGTCGTGCTCGACCGCGACCGCGGTGGTTCGTTCGTCGCGATCGGCCTCGTCGCGATCGGCATGTTCGGCGTCTTCCTGTTCCTGACCTACTACCTCGAGCAGACCCTCGGGTTCTCGGCACTGCAGACCGGCCTGGCGTTCCTGCCGATGCCGCTGTCGATCATGATCTCCGCCACGCAGATCGGCGGTCGCCTGCTCCCCCGCGTCGGCCCGAAGGTGCTCATCTTCGCCGGGGCACTCGTCGCCGCGACGGGGCTCCTGCTGCTCCTCCGCACCGACCTCGACAGCTCCTACGCGGGCACCGTCCTGCCGGCACTCGTCGTCATCGGCCTCGGGATGGGGACGATCTTCTCGTCGGCCATGAACACCGCCACGACCGGGGTCGCCCGGTCGGACGCCGGCGTCGCGTCGGCCACGGTGAACACCATGCAGCAGATCGGTGGCTCGATCGGCACCGCGCTGCTGTCGACGATCTTCGCGAACGTGGTGGAGAGCAGCCTGTCCGGGCTGACCGCGGCTCCGACGGCGCTCCAGCAGGCGCAGGCCACGCTCGACGGCTACCACGCCGCCTTCGCGATCTCGGCCGGGGTGCTCGTGGTCGTGGCGATCGCCAGCGGACTGCTCATCAACCGCCAGTCCGTCCGTGTCGCCCGTCTCGAGCGGGCCGGGGCCGGTACGACCGGCAGCATCCCGACGGCTGCGCACTGAGCGACGGAGCCGCTGCGTCGCACGACACCACGGGACGGACACGGCACCGCGCGACCGCGCGGTGCCGTGTCCGTCCCGTGCTGCGTCGTCCCGTCCGTGCCGGATCGCGCGGCACAAGTCGCCCCGTTGCTCACACCCTGTCGCGGGTCAGGGGTCTGGTTTACCGTGTGGGCATGGCCCCCGTCCTGACCTCGCCGCTCGTCTCGACGCAGTGGCTCGCCGACCACCTCGGTGCGGACGACCTGCTCGTGCTCGACGCGTCGGTGCACACGGACGGCCGCGGCCTGGACATGTCGTGGCACTCGGCGCGCGACGCCCACGAGCGCCACGGCCACGTACCGGGTGCCGTCTACGCCGACCTCGTCGACGAGTTCTCCTCGCCCGACACGGGACTCCCCTTCACCCGTCCCGGAGCCGAGCGGTTCGAGGAGGCAGCCCGCGCGCTCGGCGTGAGCCGCGCCTCCACGGTCGTGGTCTACGACGACGGCATCGGCGAGTGGTCAGCACGGCTCTGGTGGATCTTCCGCTCCTTCGGCTTCCGGACGGTCGCCGTGCTCGACGGCGGGTTCGCGAAGTGGCGCGACGAGGGCCGGCCGGTCCGCGTCGGCGCACTCTCGCGGACCCCACGGCGTGCCGCGGACGACGACGCCTTCGTCGCGGGCGAGGAACTCCCGCTGTGGGCCGACCGGTCGCGCGTGCTCCGCGCCGTGGACGGGTCGGAGCCGGCGGCCCTCGTCCTCGCCGCGGACCCCGAGGACCTCGGTGACGACCACCCGCCCCTCGTCCCGGGCACCACGACCATCCGTGTGCGGGACCTCCTCGGCGAGTCGAACGCGTTCCTCCGTCGGTCGGAACTCGAACAGGCGCTCGCACCGGTCCTGACGGCGGACGAGGTCGTGACGTACTGCGGGGTCGGGAGCGCGTCGTGCGTGGACGCCCTGGCCCTGACGATGCTCGGGCACGAGAAGGTCCGCGTGTACGACGGGTCGCTGGCCGAGTGGTGGCGGGAGCCGATCGCCTCCTGACCGGAGCGGTCGACACCGCCGAGCCGACGTGGCCCGGGGGCTAGCGTTGGCGCCATGAGCAGCAGACGCGCGGTGGTCCTCGGCGGGACCGGCGGCATCGGGTCCCAGGTCGCCCGCGAACTCCTCGACCTCTCGGGTCGGGGTGGGGACGACTGGGCCGTCGAGATCGTCTCGCGGCACGGCGGTCCCGTCGCCGACGACCTCGTCGCCGCCGGTGCGCTGGCCCGCCCCGGCGACCGACGGGACACCGCGCTGCTGCGGGACCTGCTGCGGCCGGGGGCGGACCTGCTCGTCGACACCGTCGGCGTGACCCGGGACGACGCCCTGCAGCTCGCGCCGTTCCTGGACGACGTCGGCTCGACCGTGTTCGTGTCGTCGAAGGCCGTCTACGTCGACGAACAGGGGCGGCACGCCAACTCGGTCGACAAGCCCGTGTTCGGCGGCGCGGTCACGGAACTCCAGCCGACGATCGCGCCGGGCGACGGCGACCCGACCTCCCGCGACGGGTACGCCGCGGCGAAGGTCGCGGCCGAGCAGGTGCTGCTCGACCACGGCGCACCGGTCACCGTCCTCCGCCCGTCCAGGGTGTACGGCATCGGGATCGGACGACCCCGCGAGTGGTTCGTGGTGCGGCGGGTCCTCGACGGACGGGAGCGGATCCTGCTCGCCGACCAGGGGCGCAGCGTCGACCACACGACGGCCGCGTCCGGCATCGGCTCGCTCGTCCGGCTGGTCGCGGAGGCCCCGGACCGCCGGATCCTCAACGTCGCGGACGAGACCGCCCCGACCGCGCTCGAGATCGTCCGCACGGTCGCCGGACACCTCGGGCACACGTTCGACGAGGTCCTGCTCGGCGAGGACGCACCGGCGTTCGTCGGACTCACGCCGTGGTCCACCCCGTCCCCGTCCGTGCTCGACACGACCGCGGCCCGGGCGCTCGGATGGGTCCCGCCGCGGTTCGCGGAGGCGGTCCGGTCGGAGGTCGACTGGCTCGTCGAGACCGCTCACCGGACCCCCGCGGACGGCGACGTCCCGTGGGCCGACGACCCGTTCTGGGACCGGATGTTCGACTACGGGCCGGAGGACGCGGCGCTCGCGCTGCTGTCGTTGGGGCTCGGCTGAGCGGCTCGCCCTCCACGGGACGGCCTGGAGGCCCGCCCACACAGGCCGGGCGGGGCACGCTGGGTGCATGAACGACAACCGGCTCGGATCCGCGGTCAGCCCGTACCTCCGCCAGCACGCCACCAACCCGGTGGACTGGCGGGAGTGGGGAGCCGAGGCGTTCGCCGAGGCGCGCGAGCGGGGCGTCCCCGTCCTGGTCTCGATCGGGTACGCCACCTGCCACTGGTGCCACGTCATGGCCCGGGAGAGCTTCTCCGACCCGGAGGTCGGCGAGCTGCTGCGGCGGGACTTCGTCGCGGTCAAGGTCGACCGTGAGGAACGCCCGGACGTCGACGCGAGCGCGATGGCCGCCGCGAGCGCCTTCACCGAGCAGCTGGGCTGGCCGCTGACGGTCTTCATGACGCCGGATGCGCAGGTCTTCTACGCCGGCACCTACTACCCGCCGCAGCCGGTCGGGCAGCACCCGTCGTTCCGTCAGGTCACGGCCGCGGTGCTCGACGCATGGCGGGACCGTCGGCAGGAGGTGGACGCGAACGCGTCGGCCATCGCGCGGGCGATCCGGCAGGGTGCGGAAGCGGACGCGGCCTCCGCGCAGGCGGGGCACACCGACGGAGCCGGCTCGGGCCTCCCGTCCGTCGACGCGATCCGCGGGGTCGTGACCGACCTCGAGCGGGCGGAGGACGCCGAGTACGGCGGCTTCGGGGGTGCACCGAAGTTCCCGAACGCGCCGCTGTTGGAGTTCCTCCGCGATGCCGCCGCCGACGGGGTCGAGCCGGCCGGCGGTCTCCTCCGCCGCGCGCTGGGCGCCATCGCCGGGTCGGAGCTGACCGACGCGGACGGCGGTGTCTTCCGGTACGCCACGCGCCGCGACTGGTCCGTCCCGCACTACGAGCGGATGCTCTACGACAACGCCGGGCTGCTCGCCGTCGCCGACCCCGCTCGTGCCCGCGGCATCGCCGACTTCCTGCGCGACACGCTCCGGCGGCCGGACGGCGCGTTCGTCGCCGCCCAGGACAGCGAGTCGACGATCGACGGTCGACGGGTGGAGGGCGAGTGGTACCGCCTGCCCCTCGACGAACGCACCCGGCTCGAGCCACCACCGCTCGACGACCAGGTCCTGACCGGGTGGAACGGCCTGGCGGTCCGAGGATTGGTGTCAGCCGGAGCGCGAAGCGGGGACGACGAGATGATCGACCTCGCTCGTGCCGCGGCGGACGCGGTCATCGCCGCACACCTCCGGGACGGGCACGTCACCGTCCGCTCGAGCTCGGGTGCCGGTACGTCGGCGGCGGCGCCGACCCTGGAGGACCTCGGGCTGTTCGCCGAGGGGCTCCTCGAACTCGCGCTCGCGACGGGCGAGCTGCGCTACGCGACGATCGCCCGGACGCTCGTCGACGACGGCCTGTCCGGTGCACTCGAGGTCGACCCGGTCCTCGCCGCGGCCGGGACGGCGACCGGCGAGCAGCCGCAGACCGCGCTCCGGTCGGGGACCGTCGCGCTCGCGAGCGCGGCTGCGGTCCTCGCCGCCCTGACCGGGGACGACGATCGGCGGACCGCTGCGGCACGGCTCATCGCCGACCGCGCGCGGACCGGAGTGGATCGCCCGCTCGGGCACGCCGACGCCCTCGGACTCGCGCTCGCCCTGCAGCGTCCCTCGCGCGAGGTCGTCCTCGTCGCCGACGACCGGTCGGTGCCCGAGGTGACAGCGATGCTGCGCGCCCTCCGGTCCACACGTCGGCCCGGGACGATCACCGCGGTGCTGACGCGCGCGCAGGCGGCCGAGTGGGCGGAAGCCGGGTTCACGCTCATGGAGGGACGGGACACCGCGGACGGCGTGACCTACGTCTGCCACGACCGCGTCTGCGCCCTGCCGGCACGCACCGCCGACGAGCTCGCGGCGCAACTCGTCTGATGGTGTACCCGCCCGGGCGGTATCCTGGAATGCTCATGTCGAATCCCCCCGTCATCACGTACCCGCCGGAACTGCCCGTCTCGCAGCGGCGCGACGACATCGCCGCTGCGATCCGCGACAACCAGGTCGTCATCGTGGCCGGGGCGACGGGTTCGGGCAAGACGACGCAGCTGCCGAAGATCTGCCTGGAACTCGGACGCGAGAACATCGGCCACACGCAGCCCCGCCGCATCGCCGCGCGCACGATCGCCGAGCGAGTGGCCGACGAGCTCGGCGGTGAGCTGGGCGGCCTGGTCGGGTACCAGGTGCGCTTCACCGACAAGGTGAGCGCGAACACCCGCATCAAGCTGATGACCGACGGCATCCTGCTGAACGAGATCCACTTCGACCGGGACCTCGAGCGGTACGACACGATCATCATCGACGAGGCGCACGAGCGGTCCCTCACCATCGACTTCCTGCTCGGGTACCTCAAGCGACTCCTCCCCCGCCGGCCCGACCTCAAGCTCATCATCACGAGTGCCACGATCGACCCGGAGTCGTTCTCACAGCACTTCGGCGGCGCCCCGATCGTCGAGGTGTCCGGGCGCACCTACCCGGTGGAGATCCGCTACCGGCCGCTCGTCGCCGACGAGGACGCCGCTGGCGACGACGAGGACGAGGACGAGTTCGACGAGCGTCCTGCCGGCACCCGACCGGCGACGTCGAAGGGCGGCGCCGCGGGCCGCACCGGGAGCCCGACGGCTGGCGATGACCGGGACCCGCTGCAGGGCATCACGGACGCGCTGGACGAACTCGCCCGCGAGGACCCGGGCGACGTCCTCGTGTTCCTGTCCGGCGAGAACGAGATCCGCGACGCCCAGGACGCCATCGAGGGCAAGCACTACCCGGGAACCGAGGTCCTGCCGCTGTACGGGCGGTTGTCCGCAGCCGACCAGCACCGGGTGTTCCAGCGCTCGACGACGCCGGGCGTCCGCCGTCGGGTGGTGCTCGCGACGAACGTCGCCGAGACGTCCCTGACGGTCCCCGGCATCAAGTACGTCATCGACACCGGGACGGCCCGCATCTCGCGGTACTCCCCCCGCGCCAAGGTGCAGCGACTGCCGATCGAGGCGATCTCGCAGGCGTCCGCGAACCAGCGCTCCGGTCGAGCCGGCCGCACGAGCGCGGGCATCGCGATCCGCCTGTACTCGGAGGACGACTTCGACCGTCGTCCCGAGTACACCGACCCGGAGATCCTCAGGACGAACCTGGCCGCCGTCATCCTGCAGATGATCTCCCTCGGCTTCGGTGACATCGAGTCGTTCCCGTTCCTGCAGCCGCCGGACTCGCGCGGCGTGAAGGACGGCCTCGACCTGCTGCGCGAATTCCGCGCCGTCGACACGGCCGGCGCCATCACGAAGACGGGCAAGCAGCTGACGCGGCTGCCGATCGACCCCCGCCTGGGTCGGATGGTGCTCGAGGCGAGCCGGCAGGGCGTCGGCCGGGAGGTCATCGCCATCGTCTCGGCCCTGAGCATCCAGGACCCGCGTGAGCGTCCACTCGAGAAGCGCGCGCAGGCCGACCAGCTGCACGCGCGCTTCGCCGACCCCACCAGCGACTTCCTGACCCTGCTCGGCCTCTGGAACCACCTGGAGGAGAAGCAGGAGGAACTGTCCTCGAGCGCGTTCCGCCGGATGTGCAAGGCGGAGTTCCTCAACCACCTCCGCATCCGCGAGTGGCAGGACCTGTACCGCCAGCTCTCGCGGGCGGCGAAGCAGGTCGGGATCCACGTCGGCAAGGAGCGCAAGGACGACCCCGACTCGGTCCACCGCGCGTTGCTCGCCGGGCTCCTCAGCCAGATCGGCCTGCGCGACCGTGAGAAGCGCGACTACCTCGGTTCGCGGAACACCCGCTTCGTGGTGTTCCCGGGCAGCGTGCTCGCGAAGAAGCAGCCGGACGCGGTGATGGCCGCCGAACTCGTCGAGACCAGCCGTCTGTTCGCCCGGACCGTCGCACGCATCGACCCAGCGTGGGTGGAGCCCCTGGCGGGTGACCTGCTCAAGCGCACCTACGGCGAACCGCACTGGGAGAAGAAGCAGGGCGCGGTCGTGGCGTTCGAGCGCGTCACGCTGTTCGGTGTGCCGATCGTCCAGCGACGCCGGGTGCAGTACAACCGGATCGACCCGGTGCACTCGCGGGAGCTGTTCATCCGGCACGCCCTGGTCGAGGGTGAATGGGATTCGCAGCAGGCGTTCGACCGCGCGAACCGGAAGCTCCGGCGTGAACTCGAACAGCTCGAGGAGCGGACCCGACGGCGGGACATCCTGCTCGACGACGAGACGGTCGTCGAGTTCTACGACGCCCGCATCCCCGCCGAGGTCGCCACGACCCGCGACTTCGAAGGCTGGTGGCGCAGGACGCGCCGCGACCAGCCCGACCTCCTCACGATGCGCCGCGAGGACCTCCTCGACGAGTCCGCCGCATCCGCCGCTGAAGACGACGCCGAGTACCCGACCCAGTGGCGGAGCGGCGACCAGCGCCTCGCCGTCCGCTACCGCTTCGAGCCCGGCGCCGAAGACGACGGCGTGAGCGTCCAGGTGCCGCTCGCCGTCCTGCCGCGCATGCGGGAAGAGGGCTTCGACTGGCAGGTCCGCGGGCTCCGGAAGGAACTCGTCACCGCGCTCATCAAGGCGCTGCCGAAGCAGATCCGCAAGAACGTCGTCCCGGCCGCGGACTGGGCGGAGAAGATCGTCGCCGAGCTGCCGGACGACGCCCCGACGACGCCGACCGAGAGCTTCCGCGCGACCCTGGCGAAGACGATCCAGCGGCTCGTGCACGTGCCCGTCTCCGAGTCCGACTTCGACATGTCGCGGGTGCCCGCGCACCTGTTGCCGACGTACGCGGTCGTCGACGAACGCGGACGCCGGGTCGAGGCCGGCAAGGACCTCGCCGCCCTGCAGACCAAGCTCAAGGACCGCACGCAGCAGAGCGTCGCCGCCGCCACGCAGCGGCAGGGCCGGCCGGGAGGCTCGTCCCGGGTCGCGGACGCCGGCTCGGGCCGCCGCATCGAACGGTCCGGCCTGACCGCTTGGCCGGACGAGGACCTGCCCGAGGTGCTCGACACGAAGCAGGCCGGTGGGGTCATCCGCGCCTACCCGGCACTCGTCGAGGAGGGCAGCGGGCCGAAGGCAACCGTCGGCGTGCAGCTCCTCGCGACGCCGGGAGACCGCGCCGTCCAGATGCCCGCGGGGGTGCGGCGACTCGTCATGCTCGCTGTGCCGTCCCCCGTCTCCTACATCCAGCAGCACCTCACCGCGCAGGAGAAGCTCGCCCTCGCCGCGAGTCCCTACCCGTCCACGTCGGCGCTGTTCGACGACGTCCTGGCCGCCGTGGTCGACGCCGGGATCCGCCGGACCCACCCGGACGGTCTCGTCTTCACCCGGGCAGCGTTCGAGCAGGTCCGGGATGCGGTCTCCGCGACGGTCGTCGACACGATGTTCACCGCCGTGTCCGAGGTCGCGGCCGTCCTGACGGCGCAGCGGAACGCCGAGCGGGCGCTGAAGCAGGCGACGAACATGGCGCTGCTGCCGGCCCTGTCGGACATGCGCCAGCAGATGGAACGCTTGGTGTCCGCCGGGTTCGTCTCGGTCGCCGGACTCGACCGGCTGCGGCGCATCCGCGTGTACCTGCAGGGCATCGAGGCCCGGGTGACCAAGCTCCTGCAGAACCCCGGCCGGGACGCCGGGTGGATGCGCGAGGTCACCGGCGCGACCGATCGCTACGTCGAGGCCGGGGGCGCGTTCCCACCGGTCGTGGGGTCGCACCCGGAGCTCGTGCACGCCCGGTGGATGCTCGAGGAGTTCCGCCTCAGCCTCTTCGCGCAGGAGCTCGGCACCGCCGAGACCGTCTCCCTGCAGCGGATCACGAAGGCCCTCACCGCGGCCTCACGCTGACCGGAGGACGGCTCCTGCCCACGAGGACTACGGTGACCGCCATGATCGGCTCACTCGACGTCGTCGTCCTCGACTGCCCGGACCCCGCGGCCCTCGCCCGCTTCTACGCCGAGCTCCTCGGGGGCGTCGTCGAGGAGACCGAGACGCTCACTCCGGACGACGAGTGGGTGGAGGTCACCCTGCCGTTCGCCGGGCACCGCCCCCTGCTCGCCTTCCAACGGGTCGACGACTACCGAGCGCCGGTGTGGCCCGGGCAGGACGTGCCGCAGCAGGCCCACCTCGACGTCAAGGTCGACGACCTCGACGCGGGCGAGCGAGCCGTGCTGGCAATCGGAGCGGCCGCGACCGGCGAGGGGACGGACACGTTCCGCGTCTACCTCGACCCGGCCGGGCACCCGTTCTGCCTGGTCCGACCGCAGGACTGACCGCGAGCCGTCAGCCGACCTGCTCGGAGCCCGTACCGGTGCCTGCATCGGCATCGGCATCGGCATCGGCATCGGCCGCGTCGGCGTCGGCGGCGGGTTCGACCGCGAGCCCCTCGACGACCTCGACCCGGGGCAACGCGGCGAGCACCGCACCGGGCAGGAACAGCTTCGCCCCGCGCACGCCCGCACCGATGACGACCTCGGGCGCCTCGAGCACCCGTGCGTCGACGTACACGGACCAGTCGGCGGGCAGCCCGATCGGGGTGATCCCGCCGTACTCCATGCCGGTGCGCTCCACGGCGTCCTCCATCGGCGCGAAGCTGACCTTCCGGGCGCCGAGCAACCCCTTCACGGTGCGGTTCACGTCGAGCTTCGTGGAGGCGAGCACGACGCAGGCCGCGTACGTCACGGTGTCACCCCGCTTGCCCGCGACGACGATGCAGTTCGCGCCGCCCGCGACCGGGAAGCCGTACGCCTCGGAGAACGCCGCGGTGTCGGCGAGCTCGGGGTCGATCGGCGCGGCCTCGATGCGTTGCAGCACCTCGAACGGCAGGGCGACCAGGGCCTCCGCGACCGGGATGGCGATCGAGCCGGTGGCGAGCAGGACGGGCATGCGGTTCAGCGTGGGCATCCCCCCACCCTAGGGACGGGAACCACCGCGACTGGTCAGGAGTCGACCCGTCCGCAGCGGACAGCCCGTGCGGACGCCCGGGGACGCACGGGCACCCGCGCCCGGTAGCCTCGCGACATGGGGGAGGAACCACGAGTCCATCGGCCGGACCGGTGGCGTGTGCTGCGCGACGTCCTCATCGCGGTGCCGCCCGGCATCGAGACCGTCGTCGTCATCGTCGGGCTCGTGGCGTCGATCGATGCGCCGTACGAGAGCGAACGAGCCTGGGCACCGTGGGCGTGGCCGGCGCGGGCGACGCTGTGCACCTTCCCGCTCGCCCTCGTCGCGGTGGCCGTCGCGGTCGGTCTCCGTCGGGTCCCCGGTCGGACCGCTGCGATCTGGCTCGCGGCCGCCTCCGCGGCGCTCGGGGTCCTCCCGTTCGTCGTCGCGGTCCAGATCGCCCTGCGCGCGGTCTGACGACCGGCGCCCGGTCCCCGCGCAGACCCCGCGACACCCCCACGCCGACGCCCACAGCTGGACACCCACCCCGAGGGCGATGGAGCCCGCTGTCAGCCCGCCGGTCGCCATCGGCAGCGCTGCTTCCGCGCCACCCAGGGCGGGCGGCCGGCGGGCGCTCCGCGCTGAGCGACACCGTTCGCAGACCGTAGCCCGAGGGCCGTCGCCAGGCGCGGACCGTGCAGGGGACACGACGGACGGGAGGCCCGCGACCGACTGGTCACGGGCCTCCCGTCCGACGCACCGCGCTCCCCGCGGTGGGCGTCTCCGGCTGGTTCCCCGTCAGCCGACGACCTCCCAGGTGACCAGTCGCGCGTCGCGGGTGGTCACCTCGTGGACGGGCCCCTCGACCGCGATCCGCGCTCGCGGAGTCGCCGTGCCGGGCAGCGTCCGGGCCGCGATCGCCCGTTCGTTGACGATCGCGCCGCCCGTCGAGGCGTCGACGTCCGCGACCGAGGCGGAGGCCGCCGCGTGCGAGCCGACCCACACCTCCACGTCACCGGGCTCGACGATCCGGACCATGCGCCGGTCGCTGAACGCCAGACGCGTGGTGGGCACCGTGAACGCGAGCCGGACGGTCTCCCCCGCGTCGAGGTCGACACGTGCGTAGCCGAGCAGCTGCACGACGGGCCGGGTGACCGAGCCGTGGACGTCGTGCCCGAAGAGCTGCACGACGTGCCCACCCGCGACCGAGCTGGTGTTCGTCACGGTGACGCTCGCGGTGAAGGTGCCCCCGGCCTGCACCGAGCCGTCGACGACCAGGTCCGAGTACGCGAAGGACGCGTACGACAGGCCGAAGCCGAACGGCCGGACCGGCGTGGAGTCGGTCGCGGTGACGTCCGACGGACCGCCGAGCACCGGGTGCAGGTACGAGTACGGCTGCGCCCCCGCGGACCGGGGCAGCGAGACCGGCAGGCGACCGGAGGGGTTCACCCGCCCGGTGACGACGTCGGCGATCGCGAGTCCGCCGCCCTCGCCGGGGAAGAACGCCTGCAGCACCGCCGCCGGACGGGGCTGGTCCCCGTCGAGCGCCCAGCTGATCGCGTACGGGCGGCCGGTGAGGAGCACCAGGACGACCGGCGTGCCGGTGGCGACCACGGCCTCCACCAGGTCGCGCTGCACGCCGGGCAGGTCGAGCGACTCGGAGTCGTTGCCCTCGCCGACGGTGCCGCGCCCGAAGAGGCCGGCCTGGTCGCCGACGACGACGACGGCGAGCTCGGCGTCGGCAGCGGCGGAGACGGCAGCGGCGATGCCGGTCCGGTCCTCCCCCTCGACCGTGCAGCCCTCGACGACACGGACCGATGCGCCGGCGAGCGCGTCGGTCAGTGCCTCGGCCACGGTCGGGATGGAGAACCCGAGCGGCAGCCCGGGGTGCGCGGCCAGGACGTGGTTCGCGAACGAGTAGCAGCCCTGCAGGGCCTCGGCCCGGTCGGCGTTCGGGCCGATGACCGCGACGGAGCGCGGTGTCCGCCGGACCGGGAGCACGCCGTCGTTGGCGAGCAGCACGACGGATTCCTCGGCGAGCCGTCGGGCGAGGGCCTGGTGCCGCGGCGAGTCGAGGTCGACCCCGGTGGGCGGCTCGTCCTCGTACGCGTCTGCGTCGAGCAGGCCGAGCGCCTCCTTCTGCGCGAGCGCACGGAGGACGGCACGGTCGACGAACGCCTCGTCGAACTGCCCGGACCGCACCCGGTCGACGAGCGGCTGCAGGTACGCGTCACCGGTGGGCAGCTCGACGTCGATGCCGGCCTCGAGGGCGAGCGCTGCCGCTTCGCCACGGTCGGCGGCGACGGCGTGCATGACCTCGAGGAAGGCGACAGCGAAGTAGTCCGCGACGACGGTGCCGTCGAAGCCGAGCTGCTCACGGAGCACCCCGGTCAGGTACTCGGGGCTGGCCGCCATCGGGACACCGTCGGTCTCGGTGTACGAGTTCATGACCGAACGGGCGTTCCCGTCGAGCAGTGCCATCTCGAACGGCGGCAGGAACACGTCGCGGATCTCCCGCGGCCCGGCGGACACCGGTCCGTGGTTCCGTCCACCCCGCGATGACGAGTAGCCGAGGAAGTGCTTCAGCGTGGCGTGCACACCGGCGTCCTGCAGTCCGCGGACGTAGGCGGTGCCGACGGTCCCGACGAGGTACGGGTCCTCGGCGATGCACTCGTCCACCCGGCCCCAGCGGGGGTCCCGGATGACGTCGAGCACCGGGGCGAGGCCCTGGTGGATGCCGAGTTCGCGCATCGAGTCGCCGATGGCGCGGCCGACCTGCTCGACGAGCTCCGGGTCGAACGACGCACCCCACGCGAGCGGGGTCGGGAAGGTCGCGGCCTTCCACGCGGCGAGCCCGGTGAGGCACTCCTCGTGCACGAGCGCGGGGATGCCGAGGCGGGTCTCCCGCTTCAGGCGCCGCTGCTCCTGCCAGAGCCACGCGGCTCGCTCCTCGGCGTCGACCGGTCGGGTCCCGTAGACGCGGGTGTAGTGCCCGATGCCGTCGCGGGTGACCTCCGGCAGGGTCGCCTGGGCGTCCTGCGCTGCCGCCATCTCGCCCTGCATGGGGGCGACGACGCCGTTCTGGTCGAGCCAGTAGCCGACGATCTGCGCCGCCTTCTCCTCGAGGGTCATCCGGGCGAGCAGGTCGCGGACGCGGTCGCTCACCTCGGGGACGGCCGGGAGGCCCGGGGTCGGGTCCGCCAGGTCGGTCCGGGCCGCGCCGACGGCGCGGTCCCCCGACGTGTGCCGGGGCTGGTTCGTGATCGTCATCCCTTGACCGCCCCGGTGAGCCCGCCGACGATCCGACGCTGGAAGATCGTGAAGAACACGAGGGCGGGGATCATCGACATGGACGTGAATGCGAGCACCTTGGCGGTGTCGACCGAGTACTGCGACGAGAACGCCTGCACACCGAGCGGCAGGGTGTAGCTGCCCTCGTTGTTGAGGATGAACAGCGGCAGGATGTAGCTGTTCCAGCTGGCGATGAACGCCAGGATGCCGACCGTCACGACACCGGGCAGGGACAGCGGCACGATCATCCGGAAGAAGAAGCCGAGGCGGCTGGCGCCGTCGATGGACGCGGCCTCCTCGAGCTCGTCGGGGATGGCCCGGAGGAACGGCACCAGGATGATGACCGTCGTCGGCAGGGCGAAGGCGATCTGCGGGAGGATCACGCCGGCCAGGCTGTTCGTGAGACCGAGGTCCTTGATGAGCAGGTACAGCGGCGTGATCGCGACGGTGATCGGGAACATCAGGCCGGCGGCGAACAGGGCGTAGAGCGCGCCGCGGCCGGCGAACCGGTAGCGGGCGAGCACGTAGCTCACCATCAGGCCGAGCACGACGACACCGGCGGTGGTGGCGACGGCGCTGATCGTCGAGTTGCCGAGCTCACGCCAGAAGATCGAGCTGCTCAGCACCGAGCCGTAGTTGCCGAGTTCGAACGGCGCCGGCAGACCCGCCGGGCTCGTGGTGATCTGCGAGTTCGTCCGGAACCCGCCCAGCACGATGTACAGCACCGGGGCGAGGTTGGCGGCGACGAACAGGATCGCCACGACGTAGGTGAGCGGGTTGGCGCGACCGATGGCCGCGCTCGACCGACGCTCCCGCGTCGCCCGTCGCCCGGGGGCGACGATGCTCGTGGTGGCCATCACTTCTTCCTCTCGGTGATCGCGCCCGCGGTGTCCCGGCGGAGCACGAAGTGCTGGTAGATCAGCGCGACGGCCAGGGAGATGACGAACATCACGACGGCGACCGCGCTGCCGAAGCCGAAGTTCCCGGAGTTGCGCCCGTTGCCGACCATGTACGTGGCCATCGTCGAGGTGCCGGCGGTCGAGGCGATGTACTGCCCCCAGATGATGTAGACGAGGTCGAACAGCTGGAGCGAGCCGATGATGGACAGGAACGCCCAGATGCGGATCGTCGGGCCGAGCAGCGGCAGGGTGATGCGACGCTGGATCTGCCAGTAGCCGGCACCGTCGATAGCGGCCGCCTCGAACAGCTCCTCGGGGATGCTCTGCAGACCGGCGAGGAACAGGATCACCGCGAAGCCGATGTACTTCCACGAGATGATCACGAGCAGCGTCCAGATGGCGATGTCCGGGTTGGACAACCAGTCCGCCCGCAGGCCGCCGAGGCCGATCGTCTGCAGCATGTCGTTGACGGCGCCGTTGGACTGCAGGAGCAGGCTCCACCCGGTGCCGACGATGACCTCGGAGATGACGTACGGCACGAAGACGAGCACGCGGACGAGTCCGCGGCCGTGCATCTTCTGGTTGAGCAGCAGTGCGAGCACGATGGCGATCGGCCCCTGCAGCACCAGGGAGAGCACGACGATGAAGCCGTTGTGCATGAGGACCGAGTGGAAGGCCTGGTCCTGGAAGATGATGAGGTAGTTCTGCAACCCGACGAAGTCGGTGGGCGGGCCGTAGCCCTGCCACTTGAAGAACCCGTAGTACGCCGCCATGGCGACGGGCAGGATGACGAACGTCACGAAGACGATCACGGCGGGACCGGCGAGGACGGCGATCTCCGCGCGCTGCCGCCAGTCCGCGAGCCGCTTGGCGGGCCGACGCCCGGCGGGGCGCGGTGCGCTGGACGCACCGCTCCCCGCCGGCGTGGACCCCGCGGCGCCGTCCGACCCGGTGGCCGGGGTCGTGCCGAGCGAGGTGTTGAGGGTCATGGTCAGCCCTTGGCCGCAGCCTGGTTGGTGGTGGTGACGATGTCCTTCGCGGTCCCCTTGCCGGCGAGGACGTCCACGACGCTGGTGTTCAGCGCGTTGCCGACGTTCTGGCCGTACAGGGTGTCGAGGTACTGCGAGACGAACGGGGCTTCCTTGTAGGCGGCCAGGGCCGACTTCAGGTACGGCTCCGACACGACGGACTGTGCGTCCTGGTTGACGGGGATCGCCTGGAAGGCCTTGTAGTAGCCCTCCTGGTTGTCCTTCTGCACGATGAAGTTGAGGAAGTCGGTGCACGCCTTCTTCGGGGCCTGCGCGGTGCAGGAGTAGCCGTCGACGCCACCCATCATCGACTTCGGGTCACCCTTGCCACCCTCGACCGCGGGGAACGGGAACCAGCCGAGGTCGGGCAGCGGCTTGGCGTCCGGGGTGAGCGAGGAGATCACGCCCGGGTCCCACGCGCCCATGAGTTCCATGGCCGCCTTGTGGTTGGCGAGCAGACCCGCGGAGCTCCCCGCGCCCTGCTGGGCGGCGGTGGTCAGGAAGCCCTTGTTGAACGGCTTCGTGTCGTTGAAGTCCTCGAGCTGCTTGCCGGCTTCGGTCCAGCACTTGTCGTCGAACTTCAACGACTCGGCGGCACCGGTCAGGGTCTTCTCGCTGCAGGCGCGGAGGGCGAAGTTGTAGTACCAGTGCGCGGCCGGCCAGGCGTCCTTCGCACCGACGGCGACGGGGTCGACACCCGAGTCCTTGAGCTTGGCGATGTCCTCGTTGAGCTCGTCCATCGTGGTGGGGGTGCCCTCGATGCCGGCCTTCTCGAAGAGGTCCTGGCTGTACCAGATGCCCTCGGGGAGCACGGCGACGGGCATCGCGTAGGTGCCGTCCTTCGCGTCGTAGCCCGAGAAGGTCCCGGCGCTGATCGACTTCTTCGCGTCGGCGCTGATCGAGTCCTTGATGTCGAGCAGCTGCCCGGCGTTGATCATCGCGTTGAGCTTGCCGCCACCGCGCTGCAGGAACACGTCGGGGCCGTCGCCGGAGTTGAGCGCGGTCTGGAGCTTGCCGTCCAGGTCCTCGTTCTGGATCGCCTGGATCTTGACCGTCACGTTCGGGTTCTTCGCCTCGAACGCCTTGACGGTGTCCTCCCAGTAGGCCTTGCCGGGGCCGGTGGTGGAGTTGTGCCAGAAGGTCATCGTGACCTTGCCGTCGCCGTCGTCGGCGGCTCCGCCGCTCGAGCAGCCCGTGGCGAGCAGTGCGGTGCCGGCTGCGATGGCGATGGCCGCCGCGAACCTGTTCTTCCTCGTCATTGTGGAGTCCCTCGGTAGTCGTCGTTGACATGCGACCGCGAGGCCGCAGGGAGAGCATGCACGGCCGTCCGAGCCGCTGTCAATCGATTTCGATAACGATTTCTGTCCGGTGCGCGGCGTGGACGGCCGATGTCGCGCTCCATGCCTCGGACTCGGTCGTGGCGTGCCGGACGGAGCCCGTGGACGAGTACGGTGTCGACGTGGATGCCATCGCCCGTCCTGCTCCCCTCCCGGGGCGGACCACCATCAGCGATGTCGCGCGAGCCGCCGGCGTCTCGGTGCCGACCGTCTCGAAGGTCATCAACGGGCGCGACGGTGTCGCCGCCGCCACCTCGCAGCGGGTGCTCGCCGTGATCGAGTCACTCGGGTACGAGAGCTCCCTCGTCGCCCGGAGCCTCCGGCGCAGCCGCACCGACGTCATCGGCATCCTCGTCACGGAGTTCGAGCCGTTCTCCACCGAGCTCCTCAAGGGCATCTCGTCGGCCGCCGACGGCACGGGCTACGAACTGCTCGCCTACGCCGGACTCGTCAGCGGGGAGGCCCGGCCAGGCTGGGAGCGCCGGTCGCTCTCCCGCCTCGCCGGCACCCTGATCGACGGCGCGATCGTCGTCACGCCGACCACGCTCATGGCGAGCACGCCGATCCCGGTCGTCTCGATCGACCCGCACACCGGACCCGAGGGCCACGCGGCCATCGACTCGGACAACATCGGCGGGGCCCGAGCGGCGACCGAGCACCTCATCGGCCTCGGACACCGCCGGATCGCACACATCCGGGGTCGAGCGGACCTGGCGTCGGCCGAACTCCGCGAGATCGGCTACCGGCAGTCGCTCGAGGCCGCGGGCATCCCGTTCGACCCGGACCTGGTGTGCGTCGGCGACTACCAGACCACGGTCAGCGCCGAGGTCGCCCGCGAGCTCCTCTCGCGCCCGGACCGTCCGACCGCGGTCTTCGCGGCGAACGACAGCTCGGCGATCGGGGTGCTCCAGGTGGCGGGCGAACTCGGACTCCGGGTGCCGCAGGACCTCTCGGTGGTGGGCTTCGACGACGTGCCGCAGGCCGCGAACGCCACTCCCCCGCTGACGACCGTCGCCCAGCCGCTGCACGACCTCGGCGCCGAGGCCCTTCGGATGCTCCTCGAGCTCCTCGGCGGGCGGGACGTCCCCGCGCACGTGCAGCTGCCGGCGTCGCTCGTGGTGCGTGCGAGCACCGCGCCACCGCCCGGCGCGTGAGACGGCACTCGGCGCGCGGGACGCCGCCGAGTGCGTGAGACCCCGGGCGCGGCCCCGGGCACGGAGGACGCCGCCGGACGCGGAAGACGCCCCCGGGCACGGAGGACGCCGCCGCATCCCGCGGCGTCTCGCCTGGTCGGCGGCGTCGTCGGCAGACGGGGGTGTCTCGCCCCCGCCCCGCGCGCTGGACAGGAGGCCCGGTGCCCGACCGAGCCGCCCCTCCCGTCCCGGCATCCTCGGCGCGCGAGACACCGGCGTCTGCGCACGACGCCGCCCTGCCCGCGAGACGCCGCCACTTCCGGCGGCGTCTCGCCTGGCCAGGGGCGTCTCGCCTGGCTAGCGGCGTCTCGCCTGGCCAGGGGCGTCTCGCGTCGGCAGCGGCGTCCGTCGGCAGACGGGGGCGCCCCGCCTCCGCCCGCGCGCAGGACGGGAGACTCGGTGCCCGACCGAGCCGCGCCTCCCGTCCGGTGTCCTGACACGCGAGACGCCGGCGTCCGTGCACGACGCCGCCCCATACGCGAGACGCCGCCGCTTCCGGCGGTGTCCCGCCCGGCCAGGGGCGTCTCGCGTCGACAGCGGCGTCACACCTGGTCAGCGGTGCCGCCGGCAGACGGGGGCGTCCCGCGGACGGGCGACGACGTCGCACACACCCCTCGAGTCCGCGAGCCGGACCTGATACGTTGCCGCTCACAACAAATCGGGAGGCCGTCGATGGCGACGCACCAGGACACAGCACACCGGACCGGCGAGGCGGTCGTCACCGTCACCGACGCGGACGGCGCTCCCGTCGCGGACGCCGACGTCCGAGTCGAGCAGCGGCGGCACGCGTTCGGCTTCGGCAACATCGGCTTCGACTTCGTCGGGCTGGCGAACGGCGAGCCGGACGTCGGGACGCCGGAGCTCGCGGACCTGTGGCTCGACGTCTTCAACACCGCGACCCTGCCGTTCTACTGGGGCCGGTTCGAGCCGGAGCGCGGGCAGCCGGACACCGGTCGACTCCAGCGCACCGCCGGGTGGTTCCGCGACCGAGGCGTCGCGACGAAGGGACATCCCCTCGTCTGGCACACCGTGCAACCGGACTGGCTGCTCGGCCTGGGGAACGACGAGGTCGAGCGCCTGCAGCGCGAGCGGATCCGCCGGGAGGTCAGCGACTTCGCCGGGCTGGTGGACACCTGGGACGCGATCAACGAGGTCGTGATCATGCCGCACTTCGCGAACGGCGACAACGCGATCACGCCGCTCGCACTGGCACGCGGCCGCCTGGCGATGATCCGGATGGCCGTCGAGGAAGCCCGCACCACGAACCCCGCCGTCACCCTGCTGCTCAACGACTTCGACCTCTCGGACGCCTACGAGTGCCTGATCGAGGGCGTCCTCGAGGCGGGCATCCGCATCGACGCGATCGGGCTGCAGACCCACATGCACCAGGGCTACTGGGGTGAGGACACCATGCTCGCGATGGTCGACCGGTTCGCCCGGTACGGCCTGCCGCTGCACCTGACCGAGACGTCACTCGTGTCCGGCGAGCTCATGCCCGCGCACATCGTCGACCTCAACGACCACGTGGTCGACTCGTGGCCGTCGACGCCCGAGGGCGAGGCACGCCAGGCGGACGAACTCGAACGGCACTACCGCAGCCTGGTCGGGCACCCGGCCGTCGAGGCGATCACCTACTGGGGCATCACGGACGAGGGAGCGTGGCTGGGCGCACCGATCGGGCTCGTCCGGCCCGACGGCACCCCGAAGCCGTCCTACGACGCCCTCCGTCGGCTGGTGAAGGACGAGTGGTGGACACCGCCGACCACCCTGCGCACCGACGACGCCGGGCGGGTGGTGTTCCGCGGGTTCCGCGGCGAGTACGCCGTCCGCGTCGGGGCACAGGAGACCACCGTCACCGTCGGCGACGACGGCCCGGCGCAGGTGCAGGTCCGCACCGTCGGCTGACGGCCGCGCTACGGTGCTGTCATGCGAGCGACCGTGCGGGACGTGGCCGCCCTCGCGGGGGTGTCGCCGAAGACGGTGTCCAACGTCGTCAACGGCGGTGTCGTCGTGCGCCCGGAGACGCGGGCCCGGGTGGAGGCCGCGGTCGCCGAACTGGCGTACGTGCCGAACCTCTCCGCCCGTGGCCTCCGCAACGGCCGGACCGGCGCCATCGCCCTGACGCTGCCGGAACTCGCCAGCGCGTACTCGGCGGACCTCGCGCGGTGGTTCGTCGAACTCGCGCACGACCGAGGGCTCGTCGTGCAGCTGGAGCAGACCGCCGACGACCCGGAACGGGAGCGCGAACTGGTGTCCCGCGCGCGGGCGCACCTGGTGGACGGACTCGTGCTCAACCCGGTGTCGCTCAGCGCGAGCACCCTCGCGAACACCGAGGGGTTGCCGCCGACGGTCGTCATCGGCGAGGTCGAGCCCGAGCAGGTCGACCAGGTGCACGTGGACAGCCGAGCAGCGGCGCGGGAGGTCACCGCGATGCTCCTCGACCGAGGGCACCGGCGCATCGCCGTGGTCGGGGCACCACGGCGCGACGGGGTCACCGCGACGGCGCGGCTGCGGCAGCTCGGCCACGACGACGCGGTCGGCGGCGCACACCTGCACGTGGACCCGGCGCTGCGGGTGCCGCTCCCCGAATGGACCACCGCGGCCGCCGCCACCGCCTTCGCCACCTGGCTCGACGGGAACCCCCTGCCCGACGCCGTGTTCGCGTTCACGGACTCGATCGCGTTCGGCGTGCTGCACGTCCTCGCAGCTCGGGGTGTGCGGGTGCCCGAGCAGGTGAGCGTCGTCGGGTTCGACGACGTCGACCAGGCCGCGTTCGCGATCCCCGCGCTCACCACGGTGTCGTTCGGCCGTCGGGCCTTCGCGGACGCCGCCCTCGACCTGTTGGAGCGGCGGATCGCCGACCGGGAGGCACCGGTCCGGACGGTCGTCGTGCCGCACCGGATCGTGGAGCGCGCGAGCGTCGCCACCCGCTGACGAACGGGCCCCGGAGGAGTGGGCACTGGAGGAGTGGGCACTGGAGGAGTGGGCGCCGGCGGAACGGACCCCAGTGGGAGCAGCACGCCGCGGGACACGACGCCGCGGGACCGAGCAGATCGCCCGCTCAGTCGCCGTCCGCCGCGCGCAACACCGCGACGGCGGTCCGCCGGTCGGCGAGGATCCGGAAGTGCCCGCCGAGTTCGAGCCGCACGTTCTCCGCGCCGGCGAGCTCACACCCACCGGGGATGAGCGTGTCGTACACCCCGTACACCGAGGTGATGCGGCTGTTCGCGTCCAGCTCCCGCGCCAGCCCGGCGAGCACCGGGTCCGCCGCCCGGAAGACCCGGAGGTGCCGCACGGGCGCGAGCACCGCGTACTTCGAGCCGGCGAACGGCGTCGACACGGCGACCATGCGGTCGATCCGCCCGTGCGGATCGAGTCGGGTCATCGCGTACTTCCCGATCAACCCGCCCTTGCTGTGCGCGACGACGAGGACGTGCTGCAGGTCGTGCTCGTCGAGGTACGCCATGACCGCCTCCGCCGACACCGGGACGGGTCGGACGTTGTGGCGCAGGTCGATGAGCACGTGTACGGGATGGCCGCGGTCGTGCAGGACGTCCATCAGGGGACGCATGAAGTGCCACGTCTCGTACACGCCCGGGATGACGACGACGGCCTGCCGGTCGCCGGTCCGGTAGTCGTCGGCCGTGGTCGGGCCGAGGCTCCGGACCTGCCACACCCCGGCGTAGAGCCAGTCGAGCAGTGCCCACCGCACGCGTCGGAGGAGGCCGACCCGGACGGGAGGCCCACCCGCCGACACGTCGATCGGCGCACCCGGGTGCGGGGTCGGGCCGGTCACAGCACCACTCCGTCGCGCGCCGACTCGAGCGTCTGGACCCGACGGAACTCGTCCACCAGTCGGGCGACGGCGACCGGCTGGTGTTCCTGCACGTGGTGCGGTCCGGGCAGTTCGACGAGGGCACCGCGCGTGGCGGTCTCCGCGAGCCGCACGGCCCAGTCGTGCTTCGCGACCGGGTCCTGCGCACCGCGGATGACGAGCACCGGGACGGTCAGGGCCCGGACGCCGTCGGTCATCCGGAAGTTGCGCATCGGCCGGAGTTCGCGGAGGTACTGGGGCATGCTCCGGAGGTAGTCCGAGAGGACGATCGCGTTCATCCGGGCGCCCTCGAGCAGGACGTCCACGCCGAGTGCGGCGGCGAGCCGGACGAGGGAGCGGCGGCGGTCGTCGACGACCGGACCGACGAGGACGACGGAACTGACGACGTCGGGGTGACGGAGGGCGGCCTCGACGGCGATCTGCGTGCCCATCGACTGTCCCAGGACGACGACGTCCCCCGCTCCACGGGCGGTGACCGCGCGCACGACGAGGTCGGCGTACTCGTGCTCCTCGAACCGACGGCGGCCGTACGGCAACCCGCCGAACCCGGGCAGGTCGACCGACACGGTCCGGTGCGTCCGGGACAGCGCCGTCTGCACCCGGTGGAAGGACCGGTGCGACATCCCGATGCCGTGCACGAGCACGACCGTGGGGGCGAACGAGTCCCGCACCCGACCGGCCGGCGCCATCGTCCGCAGCCGGACGGGGTGTCCGTCGACCTGGACGGTCTCCACCAGTGCACGCATCCCCCGACCCTATGCCGACCGGGCCGCAGCGCCTGGGAACCGTTCCGCTGCCGGGCTCCAGGCGCTACCCTCGCCCACATGCGGAAGGTCACTGCGGGACTGTTCACCTCGGTCGACGGCGTCGTGCAGGACCCGTACGAGTTCCAGTACGACAGCTTCGACGACGAGCTCGGTGCCGCGATGACCGCGTGGATGGCGGCCACCGACACGGTGCTGCTCGGTCGGAACAGCTACCTGGAGTGGTCGGAGTGGTGGCCGGCGCACGCCGACGACCCCTTCGGCCAGTGGATCAACCCCATCGAGAAGCACGTCGCGTCGACCACCCTCGGCGACGACCTGGCGTGGGAGAACAGCACCCGGATCCCCGGCGACGTGCCGGCGTTCGTCCGCGAGCTGCAGCGACGGGACGGAGCCGACATCGCCGTGTGCGGCAGCGTCACCCTCGTCCGGAGCCTGCTCTTCGCCGGGGTGCTCGACGAGCTGCAGCTGATGGTGCACCCGGCGATCGCCGGACACGGTCGGAAGCTGTTCGAGCCGACGGACCCGCCGACGCGGCTCCGCCTGGTCGCGAACGCTGTGACGAGCAAGGGGAACGTGCTGAGCACCTACGGGCGGTTCGACGCCTGACGGCGACGATCCGCGCCTCGCGGCTCTTGTCCGGAGCGTGGACAGCGGGTCTGCCTGATCGGCGTACCCTTCTGGGTGGCCCAGACCGCACGACCCCCGGAGCTCACCATGCCGCAGGACACCCGCCCGCACGTCGTCGTCGTCGGCGGCGGATTCGCCGGGATCGCCGCGATGCGCGAGCTCAAGGACGCACCGGTCCGGGTGACCCTCGTCGACCGGCACGTCTACAACATGTTCCAGCCCCTCATGTACCAGGTGGCGACCGGCGGGCTGAACGCCGGTGACGTGACGTACTTCCTCCGCAGCCTCCGCGCACGCCAGGCGAACGCGGACTTCCGGCACGGGCTGCTCACCGGCATCCGGCACGACGAGCGCATCGCCGAGATGTCCGACGGCGAGCACCTGCACTACGACTACCTGATCCTGGCCAACGGCGTGAACACGAGCTACTTCGGGACGCCCGGCGCCTACGAGTACGCGTACTCGATGTACTCCCGCTCCCAGGCCCTGCGCATCCGGGACGAGCTCTTCACCCGCCTGGAGCAGGCCGCGGCGAAGCAGGGTCCGGACGAGATCCGCGTCGTCATCGTCGGCGGCGGTGCCACCGGCGTGGAGATGGCCGGTGCGCTCGCGGAGCTCCGCGACCAGGCGCTCGTCGGCGCCTACCCGGAGATCGAACGCGGCAACATCTCGATCACGCTCGTGCACCGCAGCGGCGAGCTCCTCAAGCCGTTCGCCCCGCGCCTCCGCCGGTACGCGGCCAAGATCCTCCGCAAGCGCGGTGTCGTGCTGCGGCTCAACGCCGGTGTCGAGGAGGTCCTGCCCGACGGCGTCCGCCTGGCCGGCGGCGAGGTCATCCCGGCGTCGCAGGTCATCTGGGCGACCGGTGTCGCGGCGCACAAGGAGGTCGGCAACTGGGGCCTGCCGCAGACGCACGGCGGACGCATCCAGGTGAACGACGACCTCAGCGTGAAGGGGGTCGAGCGGATCTTCTCGGCCGGGGACATCGCAGCGCAGGACGATGCCCTCGCCCAGCTCGCCCAGCCGGCGCTGCAGGGCGGCAAGCACGTCGCCGAGCAGATCAAGCGACTCGTCGCCGGCAAGCCGACCGAGCGCTTCAAGTACTTCGACAAGGGCACGATGGCGACGATCGGCACGAACGCCGCCGTCGCCCAGCTCCGTGGCGGCATCACGATGGTCGGGCCCGTGGCCTGGGCCGCGTGGGTGTTCGTGCACATCACGAGCTTGCTCGGCAACGGCAACCGCATGTCGACGCTGACCCACTTCTTCGTCCGCTACGTCTGGTTCATGCGGAAGCGCTCGATCCCGATCGTCGGCGACGTCCGACCGGTGCGCCCGAACGGCGACCGCGAGCCGGAGCACTGGCAGCTGCAGAAGGCGGAGTAGCGCCCCGCGCGACCACGGACCGGACGGGAGGTCCGTCACCAGCGGGTGACGGACCTCCCGTCCGCCGTCCGGCCCGGTCCGTGCGGTCAGGGAACCGCGCGCTCAGTTCCGTGCGGCCGTGTAGGCGCCGGCGGCGATGTCCTCGAGCAGGGTCGGTCCGGTCGGCTGCCAACCGAGGAGATCCCGAGTGGCCGTCGACGTCGCGGCCATCTCCATCGCGTAGAACGGTCCGACGAAGCCGAAGTGGTCGACCGCCTCGGCCGGCTCGATCGTCGTCACCGGCACGCCCAGGGCGTCACCGATCGCTCGCGCGATGTCCCGGGTCGGCACGGCGTCCTCTGCGGTGACGTGCATCCGAGTGCCCGCCGGTGCACCCTCGAGGCCGAGTCGGACCAGGCGCGCGGCGTCCGTGCGGTGGACCGCAGCCCAGCCGTTCGACCCCTCGCCGATGATCGCGGCGGCCCCGTGCCGACGGGCGGCCTCGGTGATGAGCGAGACGAAGCCGGAGTCGCCGGAGCCGTGGACGGTCGGGGCGAAGCGCGCGATCACGGTCCGGACGCCCTGGTCGACGAAGTCGAGCGCACGGTTCTCACCACCGCCGCGCATGGAGTGCGGACCGACGGCCGGGTTCGGGTCCGCCTCGGTCGCGGCCCGGTCGCCGGCCAGTCGGGCCACGCCGGACGCGACCACCAACGGTCGCTCGCTGCCCACGAGCGCTTCGCCGAGGGTCTCGACGGCGGCGCGCTCGGCAGCGTCGCTGATTTCGGGGTGCGCGAAGTCGTGCTTGTTGGCGAGGTGGACGACGCCGTCGGCGGCATCGGCCCCACGGCGGAGTGCCTCGAGGTCGTCGAGGTCGCCGCGGAGGACCTCGGCGCCCTTCGCCTGGACGGCCGCGGCTGAGGTGTCGGACCTGGCGAGCCCGGTGACGCGGTGGCCGGCGGTGAGGAGCTCGTCGACGGTGGCGGAGCCGATCCAGCCGGAGGCTCCGGTGACGAACACGTGCATGGTGGTGCCCTTCTCATTGATGTCAGTTGCTGACATCAAGTCGGTACACCCGATGTCAGGCGCTGTCATCATGATCGGTCCGTCGGTACACTCGGAGGATGGCGAGATGGCAACCGGGCACGCGGGAGCGCCTCCAGTCGACGGCTCTGGAACTGTTCCTCGACCGGGGCTTCGAGGCCACGACGGTCGCCGACATCGCCCGTGCCGCTGACGTCACCGAGCGGACCTTCTTCCGGCACTTCGCCGACAAGCGCGAAGTCCTGTTCGCGAGCCAGGACGCCTTCATCGGGCTGTTCGTCGGACCCGTCGAGGACGCCCCGGCCGACATCCCGCCGATCGAGCTCATCGCACGGGCGCTCGACGGTGCCGGCTCGTTCTTCCCCGACGACCGCCGCGAGTGGTCCCGCCGCCGGCAGACCGTGATCGACGCCGAACCCGCTCTCGGCGAGCGCGAACTCGCGAAGCTCTCCGGTCTCGGACGCAGGCTCGCCGAGGTCCTCCGCGGGCGGGGCGTCCCCGAGCCGGCCGCTACCCTGCTGGCGCAGTCCGGTGTGACGGTGTTCCACCTGGCCTTCGCGCAGTGGATCGCCCCGGGCGAGACCCGCACCCTGCCGGAACTCGCGACCGAGCGGCTCGACGCACTGGCCGCGTCGATGGTTCGACAGCAGGCCTGACAGGCCGGAGCCGGTTCATGGACAGCGGGAGCACACTGGGACGATGACCCGGATCGCACCCCCGACGGACACCGTGCCCGTCGTCGCGCCGTCCGTACCCGCCGCGGCCGCGCCCGTGGCGGCCCCGCCAGCTCCGGCGTCGCCGCCGGGTCGCGCCCTCGCGCTGGACGGCCTCCGGACCGTCGCGATCGTCATGGTGGTCCTGTACCA
>NZ_QKLB01000011.1:0-119664 GCF_003224295.1 Curtobacterium sp. MCPF17_046
CCGCACCGGAGAGGACGTCTTCCTCGTCGTCGCGAACGCCGGCAACCGGGACGTCGCCGTCGCGGCCATGCAGGACCGTGCCGCCGGGTTCGACGTCCTCGTGACGGACGACTCCGACCGGACGGCCCTCGTCGCGATCCAGGGGCCGGCCGCAGCGGGCACGCTCGACGCCCTCGTCGTCGCCGACCGTCTGCAGCCGGAGTCCCCGCTCGACGAGCTCCGGTACTACCGCGTCCTGCACGCCCTGTTCGACGGCAGCGAGGTGCTCATCGCCCGCACCGGGTACACGGGCGAGGACGGCTTCGAGCTGTACAGCGACACCGAGGTCGCCCCGGCGATCTGGGACGCCCTGCTCGCCGCCGGGGCCGAGCGCGGGGTGGTGCCCGCCGGGCTCGCGGCGCGTGACACCCTCCGCCTCGAGGCCGGCATGCCGCTCTACGGCCACGAGCTCGACACCTCGGTCCGACCCGCACAGGCCGGACTCGGCCGGGTCGTCGCCACCTCGGGGTCCTTCGTCGGCGACGCCGGCGTGCAGCCGGCCCCCGACGCCCGCGTCCTCGTCGGCATCGTGATGGAAGGACGCCGTGCTGCCCGTGCCGGGTACGACGTCCTGCGCGACGGGGTCGTCGTCGGCACCGTGACCTCCGGCGCGCTCTCGCCGACGCTCGGCCACCCGGTCGCGATGGCGTTCGTCGACCCGGACTGCGCCGACGGGGGACAGGTCCTCCACATCGACGTCCGTGGCACCGCCATCCCCGGCACCGTGACCGCGCTCCCCTTCTACCGCCGCGCCTCGAAAGGCTGATCCCATGACCGACCAGACCGCACTGCAGTACACCAAGGACCACGAGTGGATCCTCGTCGAGGGCGACGTCGTCACCGTCGGCATCACCGACCACGCGGCCGAGCAGCTCGGTGACGTGGTCTACGTCGAGCTCCCCGCCGTGGGCACCACCACGACCGCCGGCGAGCAGCTCGGTGAGATCGAGTCCACCAAGAGCGTCGGCGAGCTCTTCGCCCCCATCGAGGGCGAGGTCGTCGAGGTCAACGAGGCCGTCGTGGCGACCCCGGACACCGTCAACCACGACCCGTTCGGCGCCGGCTGGCTCGTCAAGCTCAAGGTCGACGGCACGTCGTTCCCCGAGGACCTCATGGACCACGACACGTACCGGGCCTCGATCGCATGACCGCGGACCAGGACCGCACCACGTCGACGAACCTGCAGACCACCTTCGCCGACCGCCACATCGGCACGACGTCGGCCGAACAGCAGGCCATGCTCGACGTCGTCGGCCAGCCGTCGCTCGACGCCCTCGTCCGGGCAGCCGTCCCCGAGTCGATCCACGCCGCACCGGTCGCGCACTCGAGCGTGCCGACCGCGGTGGGGGAGACCGAGGCGCTCGCCGAACTGCGGGCCGTGGCCGGGCGCAACACCGTCCGCCGGGCGATGATCGGCCTGGGCTACTCCGACACGCACACGCCGGCGGTCATCCAGCGGAACGTGCTCGAGAACCCGAGCTGGTACACGGCCTACACGCCGTACCAGCCGGAGATCTCGCAGGGCCGGCTCGAGGCGCTCATCAACTTCCAGACGATGGTGTCCGACCTCACCGGCATGGCCACCGCGGGCGCCTCGATGCTCGACGAGGGCACGGCCGTGGTCGAGGGCATGCTCCTCGCCCGTCGCGCCTCGAAGGTGAAGGGTGACGCGTTCCTCGTGGACGCCGACCTCCTGCCGCAGACCGCCGCGATCCTCGGCCACCGCGCCGAGGCGGTCGGCATCACCCTGCGGTCCTTCGACGCCGCGGACGGCCCCACCGACGAGCAGCTCGACGGTGCCTTCGGCGTCGTCCTGCAGTACCCCGGCGCCTCCGGCCGGATCGTCGACCCGAGCCGTACCGTCGAGCGCGTCCACGCGGGTGGCGGCATCGCCGTCGTCGCGGCGGACCTGCTCGCGATGACGCTGCTCGCGAGCCCCGGTGACCTCGGTGCCGACGTCGCGGTCGGGACCAGCCAGCGCTTCGGCGTCCCGCTCGGGTTCGGCGGACCCCACGCCGGGTACCTCGCCGTCCGCGCGGGCCTCGAGCGTCAGCTGCCGGGCCGACTCGTCGGGGTGTCCTTCGACGCCGACGGCAGCATGGCCTACCGGCTCAGCCTCCAGACCCGCGAGCAGCACATCCGCCGCGAGAAGGCGACGAGCAACATCTGCACCGCGCAGGTGCTGCTGGCGGTCATGGCGTCGATGTACGCGGTCTACCACGGGCCCGAGGGCCTGCGGTTCATCGCGTCCCGGGTGGCCCGGACGGCCACGGCCCTCGCCGACGTCGCCCGCGCAGCCGGCGCCGAGCTCGTGCACGACGCCTTCTTCGACACCGTCACGCTCCGGTTCGCCGGCCGCGCGGAGTCCGTCGTCACGGCAGCGCACGAGGCCGGGTACCTGCTGCACCTCGTCGACGCCGACACCCTCCAGCTCTCCGTCGACGAGACCACCACGCCCGAGGACGTCGTCGCCCTCGCCCGGGTGTTCGGCGCGACCGACGTGACCGTCCCGGCGATGGAGACCGCCGTGCGGGACGCGACCACGGGCGTCGCGTCCGGGCTGGAGCGCGCGAGCGCGTTCCTGACCCACCCGGTGTTCAGCGCCCACCGCAGTGAGACGCGGATGATGCGCTACCTCAAGCACCTGTCCGACAAGGACTACGCGCTCGACCGCGGCATGATCCCGCTCGGCAGCTGCACCATGAAGCTCAACGCGGCGACCGAGATGGCCGCCGTGACGTGGCCCGAGTTCGCCCGACTGCACCCCTTCGCCCCGCGCGGGGACGTGGAGGGGTACCTCGACATGATCGGGGACCTCGAGACCTGGCTCGCCGAGGTGACCGGCTACGACACCGTCTCGGTGCAGCCGAACGCGGGCAGCCAGGGCGAGCTCGCCGGACTCCTCGCGATCCGCGGCTACCACCGCTCCCGCGGCGACGAGGCACGCACGGTGTGCCTCATCCCGTCGAGCGCGCACGGCACGAACGCGGCGTCGGCGGTCCTCGCCGGCATGCGGGTCGTCGTGGTGGCCTGCGACGAGGACGGCAACGTCGACCTCGACGACCTCCGGGCGAAGACCGCGCAGCACGCCGAGCAGCTCGCCGCGCTGATGATCACGTACCCGTCGACCCACGGGGTGTACGAGCACGACATCACCGCGATCTGCGACGCCGTGCACGACGCCGGCGGCCAGGTCTACGTCGACGGCGCGAACCTCAACGCGTTGCTCGGGCACGCCCGCTTCGGGGACTTCGGCGGGGACGTCTCGCACCTCAACCTGCACAAGACCTTCTGCATCCCGCACGGTGGTGGCGGTCCGGGCGTCGGGCCGGTCGCCGCGAAGGCGCACCTGGCACCGTTCCTGCCCGGGCACCCGATGGCGCAGGAGGCCGACCGGCGGACGGGTGCCGAGGCGTCGACCGAGGACGGCCGGCTCGCGCACGCGGGCGGTCCGGTCTCCGCCGCGCCGTACGGCAGCCCGAGCATCCTGCCGATCACCTGGACCTACGTCCGGATGATGGGCGTCGAGGGCCTCACCCGCGCCACCGAGGTCGCTGTGCTCGGCGCGAACTACCTGGCGGCGCGGCTGCGCGAGGCGTTCCCGGTCCTGTACACGGGCGAGTCGGGTCTGGTCGCGCACGAGTGCATCCTCGACCTCCGACCGCTGCGGGAGGCGACGGGGATCACCGTCGACGACGTCGCGAAGCGGCTCATCGACCACGGCTTCCACGCCCCGACGATGTCGTTCCCGGTCGCGGGCACGCTCATGGTCGAACCGACCGAGAGCGAGGACCTCGCCGAGCTCGACCGCTTCGTGGACGCGATGCTCGCCATCCGGGCCGAGGCGGACGCGGTCGGCCGGGGGGAGTGGCCGGCGGAGGACAACCCGCTCGTGAACGCCCCGCACACGGCAGCGTCGGTCATCACCGGCGAGTGGGACCACGCCTACACGCGGAAGCAGGCGGTCTACCCGTCGGCCGGGCAGGCGACGCGCAAGTACTGGCCGCCGGTGCGCCGCATCGACCAGGCGTACGGGGACCGCAACCTCGTGTGTGCGTGCCCGCCGATCGAGGCGTTCGCGTAGCCGGATCGCCATCCTGACGACGACGGACGTGAGGCCCGTGGCGGATCCGCCACGGGCCTCCCGTCCGTCGTCGTCCTGCCATCGCCGACGGTGGAGCGCTCCGACCACGAGCCGCTCTCGACCACACCTGTGGTTCACCGGGACGTCACCTGGACGATGCACGGACCTCGATGCAAACGCAACAGATCACCTGATCCCGGCTCGCACGCGCGGGGAAGTTGCACTTTGCCGCAACGATCCTGCAACTTGGTTTCAGACGTGTAACCGATGTGCGCTGGGTTTGGACGGGCCCCTCAGCACTGCCTACAGTTCAGGAGTCAAACGCGGCGGGAGGGACCTCTGTGCCCGGCGCGTCCCATGCACCAGGAGGAACTCTTGATCAAGAAGCGCGCTGGGCTCTCTGCCCTCGCCGTGCTCGGGGCCACAGCTCTCGCCCTGACCGGCTGCTCCGGCAACGGTGGCGGAAGTGGCTCGGGCTCCGGCTCCACGAACGCCAACGGCATCGTCACCACCAACGGCAGCGAGCCGCAGAACCCGCTCATCCCGTCGAACACCACCGAGACCGGTGGCGGCAAGATCATCACGTCGCTGTTCGACGGTCTGTTCACCTACGACGCCGACGGCAAGCCGGTCAAGGAACTGGCGAAGAGCGTCGAGACCGACGACTCCAAGACCTTCGACATCACGATCAACACCGGGTGGAAGTTCACCAACGGTGAGGAGATCACCGCCGAGTCCTTCACGAAGGCGTGGAACTGGGCGGCGCAGAAGTCGAACGCCCAGGGCGCGAGCTACTTCTTCGAGAACATCGAGGGCTACGACGCCGACAAGGACTCCGAGCTCACCGGCCTGAAGGTCGTCGACGACGACGAGTTCACCGTCACGCTCAAGTCGGCGCAGTCGGACTTCCCGCTGTCGCTCGGCTACAACGCCTTCGTGCCGCTCCCCTCGGCGTTCTACGACGACCCCAAGGCCTTCGGTGAGAACCCGATCGGCAACGGTCCGTACAAGCTCGACGGCAAGAAGGCCTGGACCCACAACCAGGACATCAAGCTCGTCGCGAACGAGGACTACCAGGGCAAGCGCAAGCCGAAGAACGGCGGTCTCACGATCACGTTCTACAGCACCCAGGACACCGCGTACTCCGACGCCCAGGGCGGCAACCTCGACGTCCTCGACGCCGTGCCGGACGCCGCGTTCTCGACCTACAAGTCGGACTTCCCCGACTCGAACGTCAACCAGGCCGCCGCGATCTTCCAGGCGATCTACCTGCCCTACTACCTCGACCACTGGAAGGGCGAGGAGGGTCAGCTGCGTCGCGAGGCGATCTCGATGTCGATCAACCGCAAGCAGATCACGGACAAGATCTTCCAGGGCACCCGCACCCCGGCGAAGGACTTCACCTCCCCGGTGATCGACGGCTGGACCGGCGACCTGAAGGGCTCCGACGTCCTGAAGTACGACCCGGACGAGGCCAAGAAGCTCTGGGCCGAAGCCGACAAGATGTCGAAGTACGACGACACCCTCACCATCACCTACAACGCCGATGGTGGCCACGAGGCATGGGTGACCGCCGTCACGAACTCGATCTCGAACACGCTCGGCATCAAGGCCGAGGGCAACGCGGTCCCGACGTTCGCCGAGGCGCTCGAGCTCCAGACGGACGACAAGCTCAAGGGCGGAAGCCGTACCGGTTGGCAGGCCGACTACCCGTCGCTGTACAACTTCCTCGGCCCGACCATGGGTGAGGGTTCGTCGAACAACTACTCGCGCTACGACTCGGCCGAGTACAACGAGCTGCTCGCCAAGGGCCGTTCGGCCGCGACCGTCGAAGAGGGCAACAAGTTCTTCGACCAGGCGCAGGAGCTCCTGTTCCAGGACCTTCCCGAGATCCCGCTGTGGTACTCCAACGTCACCGGCGTGTGGTCCGCGGACAACGTGAAGAACGTCAAGTTCGGCTGGGACTCGGTGCCGCTGTACTACGACATCGAGGTCACCAAGTAACACCGGTCCTCGCGGAGGACCCATCGCGAGCAGGTATCCTGCTCCGCGGCCAACCGGACGGGGGTTCGGGGACCACACGGTCCCCGAACCCCCGTACCACGGCGGCTACACCTTCCCCCACGACCGCGGGCGCCGCCGCCCGCACCGGACACCCGTGCCGACCCTCGGACCGTCCACCCCACACGACATGAACCTGAACGACATGCGCGCTCCGTACCAGGCAGGGATCTGATGCTCTGGTACCTCGGCAAGCGCCTCCTGCAACTCATCCCCGTGTTCTTCGGGGCCACGTTCCTCATCTACTTCATGGTCTTCTCGCTGCCCGGCGACCCGATCGCCGCGCTGTTCGGCGACCGCCAGCCGTCGCCGCAGGTGATCGAGCAGCTCCGGGCGCAGTACAACCTGGACAAGCCGTTCATCATCCAGTACCTGCTGTGGGTCGGCGGTCTCTTCCGCGGTGACCTCGGGGTCACGTACTCGGGCCTCCCGGTGAGCCAGCAGCTCGCCCAGGCGTTCCCGATCACCGCCCGTCTCGCGATCCTCGCGCTGGTCTTCGAGGCCGTCGCCGGCATCCTCGTCGGCGTCATCGCCGGGCTCCGCAAGGGCAAGTGGTTCGACGCCACCGCGCTCGTCGTTTCGCTGCTGCTCATCTCGGTGCCGACCTTCGTCGTCGGCTTCCTGCTGCAGTACGTCTTCGGCATCAACCTCGGGCTGTTCCGTGTCACGGTCTCCGGTCAGGCGCCGTGGTCGGAGCTCGTGCTGCCGGCGATCGTGCTCGCGACCGTGTCGTTCGCCTACATCGTGCGCCTCACCCGCGCGAGCGTCGCCGAGAACATGAGCGCCGACTTCGTGCGCACCGCGACCGCGAAGGGCCTGTCCCGTCGTCGCGTCGTGACCGTGCACATCTTCCGGAACTCGCTCATCCCCGTGGTCACCTACCTGGGCGTCGACATCGGCAGCCTGATGGTCGGTGCGATCGTGACCGAGGGCATCTTCAACATCAACGGCGTCGGTGGGACGGTCTACAAGGCCGTCACCCTCGGCGAAGGCCCGACGGTGGTGTCGTTCGTCGCCGTGATGGTCATCATCTTCATGCTCGCCAACCTCCTGGTCGACCTGCTCTACGCCGTCCTGGACCCGAGGATCCGCTATGCCAAGTAACACCGAACCGCGATCGGCCACGCACTACGTCGCCCCGATCGAGGAGACACCGCTGCAGGCGGTCGACCAGGTCAACGTCGACGAGAAGACCCGTTCGCTGTGGACCGACGCGTGGGAGTCCATGCGTCGTCGTCCCACCTTCTGGGTCTCCGCGGTCCTCATCCTGCTGATCCTCGTGGTCGCGATCGTCCCCGGGCTCTTCACGCACGTGGACCCGCGCGCCGCGAACCTCGACTACAGCGACGAGGGTGCCCGTGCCGGACACCCGCTCGGGTACACCCGCCAGGGGTCCGACGTGTTCGCCCGCGTCATCTGGGGTGCACAGAATTCGCTGCTCGTGGGGCTGCTCGCGACCGTGCTCGTCACGATCGTCGGCGTCGTCATCGGCGCGATCGCCGGGTTCTACGGCGGCTGGCTCGACGCGGTCGTGTCCCGCATCGCGGACATCTTCTTCTCGATCCCGACCGTCCTCGGCGCGATCGTGATCATGTCGGTCATCCCGCAGCGCAACGCCATCACGGTGTCGCTCGTGCTCGCCGTGTTCGCCTGGCCGCAGATCGCCCGCATCATGCGCGGTGCCGTGCTCAGCGCGAAGCAGTCCGACTACGTCACCGCCTCGGCGGCGCTCGGTGTCAGCCGCTTCCAGACGCTGGTCAAGCACGTCATCCCGAACTCGCTCGCACCGGTCATCGTCGTCGCGACCGTCTCGCTCGGGACGTTCATCGTCGCGGAGGCGACCCTGTCGTTCCTCGGCATCGGTCTGCCGCCGTCGGCGCTCAGCTGGGGTCTCGACATCGGCACGGCGCGCACCTCCATCCGCACGAACCCGTCGACCATCTTCTGGCCGTCCGCCGCCCTGTCCATCACCGTGCTCGCGTTCCTCCTCCTCGGTGACGTGGTCCGCGACGCGCTCGACCCGAAGGCGAGGGCCCGCCGATGAGCGAGACACTCACCCAGCCGAACGCCCGGACGTCCGGTGCCGCCGGCGCCCCGCTGCTCGAGATCACCGACCTGCACGTCGGCTTCCGGACGCAGAGCGGTCTCGTGCAGGCCGTGCGCGGCGTCAACATGACGCTCGAGCAGGGCGAACGCCTCGCGATCGTCGGCGAGTCCGGATCGGGCAAGTCGACGAGCGCCCAGGCGATCATCAAGCTCCTGCCCGGCACCGGCCAGATCACCGGCGGCTCGATCAAGCTGAACGGGCGCGAGCTCGTCGGCATGGACGAGAAGCAGATGGCTGAGATCCGCGGCACCGAGATCGGCTACGTCCCCCAGGACCCGATGTCGAACCTGAACCCGCTCTGGAAGATCGGTTTCCAGGTCGAAGAGGCGATCAAGGCGAACGGGATGGCGACGGGCAAGGCCGCCGTCCGCGCCCGTGCCGTCGAGGTCCTGCAGGAGGCCGGACTCGGCGACGCCGAGAGCCGGCTCAAGCAGTACCCGCACGAGTTCTCCGGCGGCATGCGCCAGCGCGTGCTGATCGGGATCGGCCTGTCCAGCCGGCCGAAGCTGCTCATCGCCGACGAGCCGACCTCCGCGCTCGACGTCACCGTGCAGCGCGTCATCCTCGACCACCTCGAGAGCCTGACGCGCGACTTCGGCACCTCGGTCCTGTTCATCACCCACGACCTCGGTCTCGCCGCCGAGCGTGCCGAGAAGCTCGTGGTGATGTACAAGGGCCAGGTCGTCGAGGCCGGTCCGTCGAAGGAGATCCTGGCCGACCCGCAGCACCCGTACACGCAGCGCCTCGTCGCTGCGGCGCCGTCGCTCGCGAGCCGTCGGATCCAGTCCAAGGTGCAGCACCAGACGGTGGACATCGCGTCCGGCACCGGCAGCGAGGACGACGAGCTCCTGTCCCGCGCCCACGAGCGCGAGAGCAAGCCGACCGAGGACCTGATCGTGGTGAAGGACCTGCAGAAGGTCTACAAGCTGCGTGGGCAGGGCATCGCGACCCGCGAGCTCAAAGCCGTCGACGGTGTGTCGTTCTCGATCCCGAAGGGCACCACCACGGCGCTCGTCGGCGAGTCCGGCTCCGGCAAGTCGACGGTCGCCAAGCTCGTGCTGCAGCTCGAGTCGATCACCGCCGGCTCGGTGCAGTTCGACGGCATCGACATCGGCGCGCTCAAGGGCAAGGACCTGTTCGACTTCCGTCGCCGGGTGCAGCCCGTGTTCCAGGACCCGTACGGATCGCTCGACCCGATGTACAACGTCGGGAACACGATCGCCGAGCCGCTCAGCACGCACAAGGTCGGTGACAAGGCGTCCCGCCGCGCGCGGGTGCTCGAACTGCTCGACCAGGTGTCGCTGCCGAAGTCGATGGTCAACCGGTACCCGAGCGAGCTGTCCGGTGGCCAGCGGCAGCGCATCGCCGTCGCGCGCGCGCTCGCGCTCAAGCCCGAGGTCATCGTGCTCGACGAGGCCGTGTCCGCACTCGACGTGCTCGTGCAGGGGCAGATCCTCGACCTGCTGACCGAGCTGCAGTCCGAGCTCGGCCTGACGTACCTGTTCATCACGCACGACCTCGCGGTCGTCCGTCTGGTCGCGGACAACGTGTGCGTCATGCGCAAGGGCCAGATCGTCGAGAAGGCGACCACCGACGAGGTGTTCGCGAACCCGCGGGAGCAGTACACGAAGGACCTGCTGGCAGCCATCCCCGGCGCCGGCTTCGAGTTCGGACGCTGACCCGCCGCACCTCGCGACCGCCGGAACGCGCCGCCCCGATCACGGGACGGCGCGTTCCGTCGTTCGCGGCCGGCAGCTGCGGTGGCCGGAGCGGAGGCACGTGTCAGATGAAGCGTGCGGCTCGGGTCGGTCAGGGCGTCGGGCCGGTCAGGGCGTCGGGCCGGTCAGGGCGTCGGGTCGGTCAGAGGCGCGCGCCGGCGAGGCTCGCGGCGATGCCCAGCACGACGAGCGCGGTGATCGACCAGCCGTGGACGCGGTGCACGATCGGGGCCGCGGTCACCGTGGCCGGGGGAGCACCGTCGTACACGACCGGCGCGGGGGCGGACGCGCGGATCTCGTCGGCCGCAGCGGCGACGCCCACCGGCACCGGGCCTCCCGGCTGGAGCACCGCCAGGCGGGCGTCCGGACGCGGCGCGATCCAGACGCGCTGCTCGCCCTGGTCGGTGACCACCTCGAGCCCGTACTTCGTCCGGACCTCCCGGACGCGCCGCCACGCGAACCGGGTGGTGCGGCGCACGTCGACGACGACCAGGGCGTCCTCGGTGATCTCGATCCGCGGACGCCACAGCACGACCCACGCGAACCAGGCGGTGAAGAGCGACGGCACGGGGACGAGCAACGCGGCGCCCGGCCCGTTCGTGACGAAGCCGATGACGACGAGGGCTGCGGCGACGATCCAGAGGACGACGGCGAAGCGGCGCATGTTCGTCGCGACGATCCGGGCGGGCATGGGGCAAGCCTAGGAGACCCGGCCTCGGGCGGTGACGAGAGCGCCTCCTCGGGACCACCAACCGAGCGGGCCAGACGGGCCGTGCGCGTACCGGCGGACCTGATGTCCCGAGGAGGCGAACCCGGGGGTCGTCGTCCAGACCATGGTCACGCCGACACGGCCGGCTGTCAACGGGTCAGACGACGAGCGCCTCGATCTGGCCGCGGATGACCTGGGCGCTCGGGAAGCGCAGTCCGACGAGCCCGACGTGCCGCCAGCGGATGACGCCGTCCGGACCGATGACGAAGACGGAGCGACGGAGTCCGATCCCCGGCAGGTGGACGCCGTAGGCGCGGATGACGTCACCGCCGACGTCCGACAGCAGCGGGAACGCGAGCGAGGCGCCGCGCGCGAACCCCTCGTGCGAGTCGAGTCCCTGCGGGCTGATGCCCCAGACGACCGCGCCGAGGTCGCGGAAGTCGTCGAGCTCCTCCTGGTACGAGCAGAGCTGCGCGGTGCACACGGGCGTCGCATCGCCGGGGTAGAAGGCGAGGACCACCGGGCGACCGATCTCGGAGGCGAGCGAGTACTCCGCGTCGGTGCGGACGCCCTGGCGGACGAGCATGCCGGGCAGGGTGAAGCCGGGGGCGGCGGAACCGATCTCGGGGATGGCCATGAGGCAGATCGTACGGTCCAGGGGCCCGTCGATCCGTGGACCGCACCGAGGATCCCCTGCGAGCGCGCGCACCGGATCGACGAAGGGGCCGGACGCAGTGCGTCCGGCCCCTCCCTCGATCAGCGGGCGCCGCCCGTGGACGGTCAGTCGGTGAAGCCGACCTTCGTCCAGTCGATGTTCTGCGCCCCCGCGAACGCGCCGTAGTTGGCGAGCTTCGGGTTCTGCGCGACGAGCGCCGGCTTCGCGGTGATCGGCATGGAGTGTCCGATCGCCCAGACTTCCTCGTCGATCTGGTTCCAGATGGCGTTCGCCTTGTCCGTGTCCGGCTCGGACAGGGCCTGCTTCGTCAGGTCGTCGATCTCCTTCGAGCTGACCCGGCCGTAGTTCTGGCCGACGTCACCGGAGGTGTAGATCGTCGCGCTGCTCGAGTGGAAGCCGGTGCCACCCCAGACGAAGATCGTCATGTCGTAGTTGCCCGGCGTGACGTACTGCTCGAAGAAGTCGTCCGTGGCGACCGACTTCAGCTTCAACTCGACGCCGACTTCCTTCAGCTGCTGCTGCATGACCTGCGCCAGCTGCTGCGACGTGGGAGCGCCGGACGGGATCGTGATCGCGATGGAGAGCTTCTTCCCGCCCTTCGAGCGGTACGCGCCGTCGGTCTTCCACCCGTCGTCGAGCAGCTGCTTCGCCTTCTCGACGTCGAACGTCGCGTTCGGCTTGGTGTTCGACGTGTAGCCCTTGTCCGTGGACAGGAACAGGTGATTGTCGAGCGTGCCGAGCTTGTACGGGAGCGTGCCGCCGATGACCTGCGCGAGCGCGTCACGGTTCACGGCGTGCTGGATCGCCAGCCGGAGCTGCTTGTCCTTGAGCAGGCCGTTCGACGAGAAGTCGACGTGCGTGTACTGCGCGGACGTCGACGCGAGGATCCTCGTGTTCTTCGCCTTCTTCACGCGGTCGAAGCGCTCGGAGGTCGTCGTGAGGACGGAGTCGATCTCCTTGTTGAGGTAGGCGTCGACGTCGGCGTTGCCGTCCAGCGACCGGAAGATCACCTGGTCGAGCTTCGGCTCGTCGCCCCACCAGTTGTCGTCCGGCTTCATCGTGACGGTGCCGGCGGTCTCGTCGAGATCGGTGATCTCGTACGGCCCCGAGGAGACCGGGACCTTGCCCTTGTAGCCGTTGTTGAACTGCTCGGGCGTGCTGGTCTGGCTGGCGGGGTAGAGCGGGCTGAAGAGCGACTTCCAGTCCGAGAACGGGGTCGAGAACGTCACGACGACGTCCCGGTCGGTCGCGCCCTTCGTGACGGACTCGATGTCCTCGTAGCCGGTCGAACCGGCGATGAGGTACGCCTCGTCCTCGCCGTTGGTGGTCTTCCACTCGTTCTCGAAGTCACGCCACGTGATCGGCGTGCCGTCGTTCCACTCCGCCTGGTCGTTGATCGTGTACTCGATGGTCAGCGGGTCGTCGCTCGTGACCTCGGCCTTCGTCACGTAGTCCTGGTTGAGTGCCGGGGCGCCCTTCGCGTCGATCGTGTAGATGAACGGCATCGTCGCCTGTTCGATCGTCGACGCGTCGACGAGCGGGCCGTCGACCTGGTTGTAGTTCCACTGCGAGACCCATTGCGAGATCGGCAGACGGAGCGTGCCGCCGTCCTGCAGGTCGGAGACCGGTGTGGCGTTGATCTGGGCCGAGGTCGGCAGTGACTTCTTGCCCGAGTCGTTCCCACCGGTCCCGCCGGAGTCGCCGGAGCCGCCCGAGCAGCCGGTGACGGCGAGGGCGATGCCGGCGAGGGCCGCCGTCACCGCGAGGACTTTCCTGTGCTTCATGTGGTTCCCCTCTGGAAGTTGTCGTCGAGCCTAGGGCCCTCCGAAGGGGGTAGAGCGCGTTTTCTGCTGTCGACGTCCTTTCGTTACGCGGCGGGACGCCGGACGACATGTACCGGAAACAAACCAGGCCCTATGGTGGCCTCCATGATCCGCTTCCTGGGGCGGCGACTCGTGTACTACGTCGTGCTCGTGTTCCTCGCGACCTCGCTGACCTACTTCCTCGCGTCAGCGACGTTCAGTCCCCGTTCCGTGTACGCGCAGCGCAATCCGGCTCCGTCAGCACAGGTCATCGACGCGAAGCTCGACGACATCGGCGTCAACGACAAGACGCCCATCGTGATCCGGTACACGCACTGGCTCGGTGATGTCGCGCACGGTGACCTCGGACAGACGATCCAGGACCGCCCCGTCAACGAGCAGTTCTTCCCGCGGCTCGGGGTCAGCCTCCGGCTCCTGCTCGTCGGGTCGGTCGCGGGCATCGTGCTCGGCGTGCTCGTCGGCGTGTGGAACGCGATCCGGCAGTACCGGATCTCGGACCGGGTGAGTGCGGCGATCTCGATCGTCCTGTTCTCCACACCGGTGTTCCTGACGGCCGTGTTCCTGAAGATCGGAGCGACGAAGCTCAACCAGGACGCCGGCAGCCAGCTCATCAACTTCACGGGGGAGGCGACGCCGGGGCTCGACGGGACACCGTGGACGCTGCTCCTGGACCGCGGCGCGCACCTGCTGCTGCCGACGATCTCGATCGCCGTCGGTCTCATCGCGATCTACAGCCGGTACCAGCGGGCGACGATGCTCGACGTGCTCGGCTCGGACTTCCTCCGGACCGCGCGGGCGAAGGGCCTCACCCGCGGCCGGGCGACGTTCAAGCACGGTCTCCGCACGGCGCTCATCCCGATGACGACGCTGTTCGCCTACGGGTTCCTCGGCATCCTGACCGGTGCGACCCTGACCGAGAAGATCTTCGCCTGGAACGGGCTGGGGTCGTGGTTCATCGACGCGGTCAACAACAACGACGTCAACGTGGTCACGGCGTACACGCTGTTCGCGGCGGTCGTGGTGCTCGTCGCCGGCTTCCTCGCCGACCTCGCGACCGCTGCGCTCGACCCGCGCGTCAGGAGGGCATGACATGACCGACACCCGGATCGAACCCGTCGACCCGTCGCTCGTCGCGCGCAGCGACGTGCCGGCGCGTCCGACCGCGCAGGGCAACCGACTCCTCCAGACGGTGCGCCGGCTCTTCATGAACCGCGGCGCCGGGATCGGCGTCGTCGTCGTCCTGCTGCTGTTCGCCTTCGCGTTCATCGGGCCGCTCGTCAGCCCGTGGCAGTACTCCGAGATCGACTACACCTCGTTCACCCGGCCCCCGAGCGGTGCGCACTGGTTCGGGACGAACGGCATCGGGCAGGACGTCTTCGCCCAGACCGCGCGCGGCATGCAGAAGAGCCTGCTCATCGGGCTGCTCGTCGCGGTGTTCTCGACCGCCATCGCCGCGATCACCGGGGCAGCGGCGGGCTACTTCGGCGGCTGGGTCGACCGCATCGTGATGTTCTTCGTCGACATGCTGCTCGTCCTGCCGTCGTTCCTCATCATCGCGATCATCAGCCCGCGCATCCAGAACGCCGGGTGGATCGTCCTCGTGGTCCTCATCACCGTCTTCGGCTGGATGATCACGGCACGGGTCGTGCGGGCCATGACCCTGTCGGTGAAGGAGCGCGAGTTCGTGCGGGCCGCCCGGTACATGGGCATCGGGCCGTTCCGGATCATCTTCCGGCACATCCTGCCGAACGTGGCGTCCTTCCTCATCATCGACGGCACGATCCAGGTCGCGACCGCGGTGCTCGGCGAGACGACGCTGAGCTACTTCGGGTTCGGCGTGCAGGCACCGGACGTCTCGCTCGGGACGCTGATCGCCCAGAACCAGGACAACGCCCTCACGAGCCCGTGGCTCTTCTACTTCGCCGCCGGGGCCCTCGTGGTGTTCGCGATCGCCGCGAACCTCATCGGGGACGGGCTCCGCGACGCGCTGGACCCGACCTCGACGACCGGGAAGCGCCAGAAGCAGAACCGTCGTCGTGACCAGAACCAGGCGGCCGTCGACGTGGCCGCGCTGAACACACAGGCCGGATCGGGCGCATGAGCGTCGCGGACGACCGGGGAAGCAGCATGAGCACCATCACGAACGGCTCGACCACGGGCGCGACCACCACGGAGCCGATCCTGCGGGTCCGGGACCTGCACGTCCGGTTCCCGACCCCGCGGGGGACCGTGCACGCGGTCCGCGGCGTGGACCTCGAACTCCGCCGCGGAGAGGTACTCGGCATCGTCGGCGAGTCCGGGTCCGGCAAGTCGGTGACGAGCATGGCGGTCCTCGGGCTGCTGCCCGACACCACGGAGGTGAGCGGGTCGGTCGAGCTCGACGGCGAGGAACTGCTCGGCCGGTCGGACAAGCAGATGAGCCGGCTCCGCGGGCACAAGGTGGCGATGGTCTTCCAGGACCCGCTGTCCGCGTTCACGCCGGTGTACACGATCGGCGACCAGATCGCGGAGACGGTCCGGCTGCACCGCGGCGCCTCGAAGGCGGAGGCGCGAGCACGGGCGATCGAACTCCTCGAACTCGTCGGCATCCCCGAACCGGGTCGCCGCGTGGACGCCTTCCCGCACGAGTTCTCCGGCGGCATGCGCCAGCGCGCGATGATCGCGATGGCCATGGCGAACGACCCGGACGTGATCCTCGCCGACGAGCCGACCACGGCGCTCGACGTGACGATCCAGGCCCAGATCATCGAGGTGCTCCGGACCGCCCAGCGCGAGACCGGGGCCGCGCTGGTGTTCGTCAGCCACGACCTGGGCGTCATCGCCGGGATCGCGGACCGCATCGCGGTGATGTACGCCGGCCGGATCGTCGAGTCGGCCACGGCCGAGGAGCTCTTCGCCCGACCGCGGATGCCGTACACGATCGGGCTCATCGGTGCCCTGCCGCGGCTCGACGCCTCCGACCGGTCTCCACTCGTGCCGATCCCGGGCGCACCGCCGTCGCTCATCGGGCTGCCGGACGCCTGCCCCTTCGCGGACCGGTGCCCGCTGGTCAGTGCGGTCTGCCGGTCGACCGAGCCGGTGCTCGCCCCGCCCGTCGACGTCGTACCCGGTGCCGACACGGCCGCTGCCGGCACCGCCCGCACCGTGCCGGTCGGGCACACCGCCGCCTGCCACCGCACCGCCGAGGTCGCCGCCGCACACGCGGACGCCGGCCGCATCTTCTCGCTCCCCGTGATCCCGGACCACAGCGCCCGGATCGAGGCCACACGGACCGACCGCGAACCCGTCGTGCACGTCGAAGGGCTGACGAAGACCTTCCCGCTCGTCAAGGGCTCGGTCTTCCGCCGCAAGGTCGGAGACGTCTACGCCGTCGACGGGGTCGACCTGGACATCCGCCGCGGGGAGACCCTCGGCCTCGTCGGGGAGTCCGGCTCCGGCAAGTCGACGACCCTCCACCAGCTCATGGACCTCGAACGGCCCGAGGCCGGCACGGTCGAGCTGTTCGGGGAGTCACTCGCCGACGCCACCGCGCGCGGGGCCGCCGGCACCCGGGCGCTCCGGCAACGCATCTCGATGGTGTTCCAGGACCCGTCCGCCAGCCTCGACCCGCGCATGTCGGTGTACGACGTCGTCGCCGAACCGCTCCGGGCGGTCGGTGCCCCGTCCTCGCGCATCGCCGACCGCGTGCCGGAGCTGCTCGAGCTCGTCGGTCTGCGAGCGGCCGAGGCCGACCGGTACCCGCACGAGTTCTCCGGTGGTCAGCGGCAGCGCATCTCGATCGCCCGTGCCCTCGCCGTGGAGCCGGACCTGGTGGTGCTCGACGAGCCGGTCTCCGCGCTCGACGTCTCCATCCAGGCGGGCGTGCTCAACCTGCTCGCCGAGCTCAAGGCGCGGCTCGGACTGTCGTACCTGTTCGTGTCGCACGACCTGTCCGTCATCCGGCACGTGGCCGACCGCGTCAGCGTGATGTACCTCGGTCGGACCGTCGAGGAGGGCGCCGTCGACGAGGTCTTCGAACGCCCGATGCACCCTTACACGGCCGCACTCATGTCGGCCGTGCCGGTGCCGGACCCGGTCGTCGAGCGGGCACGGAGGACGATCCTGCTGCCGGGCGACCCGCCCAGCCCGACCGAGCGGCCGACCGGGTGCCGGTTCCGGTCGCGCTGCCCGCTCTACGCGCTCCTCCCCGAGGACGAGCGGCGCCGGTGCGAGCAGGAGGAGCCGGAGAAGGCGCCGCGTCGCGGCGAGGACGTCGACCACCGGGCTGCGTGCCACTACCCGGAGAAGGTGCCCTCGATCGCGGCGTAGTCGGCTGCCGGGCGGGAGGCGGTGCGCACCGACCGCGCGCCGCCTCCCGTTCGTCAGCCGGGCGCGCCCGCCTGCTCAGGTCTTCGGGTGGTTGACGACCGGGTCGTCCCACGTCGGCGGCGTCGGGTACTCACCCGGTCGGGACTCGGTCGGCCAGTCCAGCGTCGCTCGGCCGTAGACGGCTGCGGACAGCGCGTCGGAGTCGTTGGTCCAGAACGGTTCGCTGTAGACATCGAGGGAGTACCGGCCGTCGACGTCGAGGGAGTACTGGATCTGCCCGTGCAGCGTGAGTACCGCGACGTCGTCCTGCGTCAGTCCGGCTGCGTCCTTCGTCTGCTGCGCTGCTCCCGCCGCGCAACCGGCTAGGAGCACGGTCATGACGAGGGCGACGAGCGTGAGCGGCCGTCGTCGTGGCTGCATCAGATTCGGGGGCGGTTGATGATCGGCGCATCCCACTCGGGCGGCTCCGGGTACTCACCGGGAGAAGAGCGATCCGGCCATCGCAGTGATGCTCGGCCGAACACTGCCCTGGCGAGTGCGTCGGCGTTGTTGGTCCAGAAGAGGTCACTCGACACGGTGAGGGAGTAGCGGCCGCTCGGTTGGATGAAGTACTCGACGTGCCAGCCGTCACGGACGCTGCCGTCGAGGTAGTAGGTGTCGGCGACCCGCTCGATGTGCATGTTCGCGCCGCGGTGCTCGAAGTAGTCGATCATCGGATCGAGGTCTCCTCTGGAACCCGTGGCTCCCTCCGGGGTCCAGGCTCTGCTCGACTCAAGGAAGTAGCTGTTGTCGACGTCCGCGCCGGGAAGGGGAGTGCGGCCGTCGCCACCGATCTGCGGGTTGTCGTCGCCACCGTTCCAGTCCCACTCTCCCTCGTGGACCGCGCGCTGTGCCGCAGCCAGTACTCGTTGCATCTCCTCGTAGTGCTCCCGGTACCGGTTGAATTCCTGGCGCAAACTGAGTTCCGAGACATCGGCACGTGTCAGACCGGCTGCGTCCTTCGGCATGGATTTCCCTCCTGCTGTGCAGCTGACCGTCCCCCCGAGGATCAGGGCAGCGACGACGATCGCGAGCAGTTTCGTGGTCATGATCTTCATCCTGGCTTCCCGTTCGCGATGATCTCGGCGATGTGCCGTGCAGCCGTTGACCCGGACGAGAGGTACCCGACTCCGTGCTCTGGGTACATGTCGTGGCCCGTGACTGCCTTCGTACCGGGGGCGGCTTCGGATGAGAAGACCTCGACCTCGGGGAGATCCCGAGGATCCGTTCGCGTTGACCGACCGAGGGCCGCAACGTGGTCGTTCTCACCCTCGGTAGCGAACACACGGTCGACGTTGAGCTGGTCCGGCTTCGTCGCGTCGGTGAACCCGACCGAGCCGTACGTGACGAATGAGTCGATCCGGTGACGTGTCTGGGCTAGTGCTTCCGCAGCTGTCGTCGATCCGTAGGAATGCCCGAGGACGGCGATGGAGCGCGGTGGGCTTCCCGCGCGACTGTCGACGGCGCCGTCGAGGAACGAAGCCAGGTTCGCCCCACCGGTGGTTGCTCGCCCTTGGCCGGGTACCTCGGGGAAGGACGGCGCGCGGTAGCCGAACCAGGAGACGACAGCGAACGACGATCTCTGGTCCTGACGTGCTGCCGTCGAGAGGAGCCCGTGTGCAGCACGTACCTTCTCCGGAGCACTCCCGACCGTCGTCGTCGCGCCCGGTACGTTCACCGTCACGTTCGACGCCGTGGCGAGGTCCCCGAGCGAGATCGCCGCGACGAGCGCGCCGTTCGAAGTCCCGAACCCGACCAGCTGACCGACCTGCGCCGATGGCGGGGCGAGCCTGGCCGCAGACTGGTCAGCGCGCTCGAGCCCGTCCCGCAGCGCCAGGACCTGCCGCGTGAACTCCTCGAGGCCGACCGCGCCGTACGTGTACGGCAGCCCGAGCATCCGGTACACCCGCCCCGGGTTCGCGACCGCTGCACGGAGCACCGCGCGCGAGGCGATGTCCCGCGCCACGGCCGGGAGCCCGTCGATCCCGGCGAGCTGCAGCTTCGTCCTCAGCGGCAGCGCCTCGACGTCCTGGTCGGACAAGCCGAGCGCATGCCAGGCCGCCGCGACCTCGACGGTGGTCGACGACGGGTCGAGGACACGCTGGAGCTCCCGGGGCAGTCGAGACGCCCCGGCCGCGTCGAGCACGCCGTCGGACAGCGACCCTCCTCCCGCCGCGGCGAAGGCGTCCGCGATCCGGTCCAGCCAGGCAGCGTCCGCGGCGTTCTCGGCGAGGTGGTCCTCGAACCCCGGCACGAGGGACGCATCGTCCACGGGCACCCAGGCGCACGTCCGGGTGAAGGTCACCCAGGCGTTCCGCACACGGGTGAGTTCCTGGGCGGTGGCCGCGTCCTGCGCGCGGGCGCGCGCAGCGACCCGGCGTAGGCGGTCCGGGTCCGCGCCGCTGCGTCCGCCGGAGCCACCGCTGCTCGTCCGGACACGAGTGCGCGCGTGGAACCGTGCCGTGAGTGGCGTCGGGCGGACCGGCGTCTCCGACGGCTTCGGGTCGACCACCGCGTCGCTCCAGTCCAGCGCGGGTCGCAACGGGGCCCCGACGCCGACGAGCACCTCGTCGCGCTGCCGTTCACGCTCGTGCCACGCTGCCAGGTCGTGCTGTCGACGCTGTTCGTCGTGTGCCTGGCGCCGGACGACGTGGAGCTGCCCGGCGAGGTCGTCGAGCGCCCGGACCAGGCGGACCCGGTCCTCCGACTCGACCGTGTGCGCCTGCTCGTGAAGTCGTGCGTAGGCGCCGTGGAAGTCGCGCAGCGCGTCTTCGGCGCTGGCGCGTCGTCCGGCGGAACCCGCCCGGAGTGACAGCGCGACCTCCGACGCGCACGCGAGCAGCCGCACGGCCGCGGCGTCTTCGAACTCGATCCCCATCGTCCCCCCATCGCTCGTGCTGATGCGTAGAACGTAGCATTTCAGACGCAGGGCTACGAGCGGTCGGGCGAGCTGTGGAGAACGGGAGACCGGCGGACGGGAGGCGCGTCGCCGAGCTGGCCCCGCGCCTCCCGTCGGGTGGGCGGGGTGCCGCAGGACATCTGCCGCTAGGAGAACAGTCCGGGGAACGCCCGCGCGACGAACGGGTAGCCGACGAAGACCGTCGCGTCGAGGAGCACGTGCGTGATGACGAGGGGGAGCAGCCGCCCCCACCTCGTGTAGATCCACCCGAAGACGACGCCCATCACCGCGTTGCCGATGAACGCGCCGAAGCCCTGGTACAGGTGGTAGCTGCCGCGCAGGACGGCCGTGGACAGGATGACCTGCCAGCGTCCCCACCCGAGGTCGTCGCGGAGTCGGGCGTACAGGTAACCGACGACGATGACCTCCTCCTGCAGCCCGGACCGGACGGCGGAGAGCAGCAGCACCGGGATCGTCCACCAGTACGAGTCGAGCGCCGCCGGGTCCACGGCGACGGTGATGCCGAGCGCCCGTCCGGTGAAGTAGAGCGCCAGCCCGGGGATGCCGATGCCCAGGGCGATGAGCGCCGCGCCGCCGAGGTCGGGCCGGACGCGGAAGCGGTCGATGCCGAGCCGGCCCAGGTGGGGGCGGGACGACTCCCAGAGCAGCATGCACACCAGCGCGACGGGTGCGAGGTCGACGGCGATGCCCAGCAGTTGCCGCGCCAGGTCGACGTACTGGACCGTCGTCGTGGAGCTGTTCAGCGCGGTGGACTGCTCGCCGAGCGGTGTCGTCTGCGACAGGTCGTCGATGATCTGCAGGACCGAGTACAGCGCGCTCGCGCCGAGCGAGAGCATCAGCACGACGGCGATCTCGGTCCACGTTCGCCGTCGGCTCATCGGCTGTACTCCTCCTGGTTGCAGAACTACCGGTAGACTGGCGAGTCGGGCATGGTCCCGAACCCCGTCGGGCACCGTCCCGCACTCCTCGGGCTGGTCCCGAACCCCTTCGGGCCGGTCCCGAAACCGGGCGCTCGCCCGATCTTCTTCCGAACACAAAAGGATGTCCTGTATGGCGCTCGCCACTCGGTCCGACCTGCGCAACGTCGCCATCGTGGCACACGTCGACCACGGCAAGACCACCCTCGTCGACGCGATGCTCACGCAGACCAACTCGTTCGACGCCCACTTCGAGGGCGAAGACCGCATGATGGACTCGAACGACCTCGAGCGCGAGAAGGGCATCACCATCCTCGCGAAGAACACCTCGGTGCTCTACAACGGGAAGCACGCCGAGGAGTTCAACCCGGGCGGCCGCATCACGATCAACGTGATCGACACCCCCGGCCACGCCGACTTCGGTGGTGAGGTCGAGCGCGGCCTCTCCATGGTCGACGGTGTCGTGCTGCTGGTCGACGCGTCCGAGGGCCCGCTGCCCCAGACCCGCTTCGTGCTCCGCAAGGCGCTCGCCGCCAAGCTGCCGGTGATCCTGCTCGTCAACAAGACGGACCGCCCGGACTCCCGGATCGACGAGGTCGTCTCGGAGAGCCAGGACCTGCTCCTCGGGCTCGCCTCCGACCTGGCGGACGAGGTCGACGACCTGGACCTCGACGCGATCCTCGACGTCCCGGTCGTGTACGCCTCCGGTCGCGCCGGTGCCGCGAGCCGCAACAAGCCCGAGGACGGCACGCTGCCGGACAACGACGACCTCGAGCCGCTCTTCGAGGCGATCCTCCAGCATGTCCCGGCCCCGACGTACGACGACGAGCACCCCCTGCAGGCGCACGTCACGAACCTCGACGCGTCGCCGTTCCTCGGCCGCCTCGCGCTCCTGCGCATCTTCCACGGCACGATGAAGAAGGGCCAGACGGTCGCGTGGGTCAAGCACGACGGCTCCGTCGTCAACGCACGCATCACCGAGCTCCTCATCACCAAGGCGCTGAACCGCTTCCCGGCCGAGTCCGCCGGCCCCGGTGACATCGTCGCCGTCGCCGGCTTCGACACGATCACCATCGGTGAGACGCTGAGCGACCCCGAGGACGTCCGCCCGCTGCCGACCATCACGGTCGACGACCCGGCCATCTCGATGACGATCGGCACGAACACGTCGCCGCTCGTCGGCAAGGTGAAGGGCCACAAGCTCACCGCGCGTCTCGTGAAGGACCGTCTCGACCGTGAGCTGGTCGGCAACGTCTCGCTCAAGGTCGTCGACATCGGACGCCCGGACGCGTGGGAGGTCCAGGGCCGTGGCGAGCTCGCACTCGCCATCCTGGTCGAGCAGATGCGTCGTGAGGGTTTCGAGCTCACCGTCGGCAAGCCGCAGGTCGTCACCAAGCGTGACGAGAACGGCAAGCTGCAGGAGCCGTTCGAGCACATGACGATCGACACGCCGGAGGAGCACCTCGGCGCCATCACCCAGCTCATGGCCGCCCGCAAGGGCCGCATGGAGAACATGGTGAACCACGGCACCGGCTGGATCCGCATGGAGTTCATCGTCCCGTCGCGCGGCCTCATCGGCTTCCGCACGTCGTTCCTCACGGAGACCCGCGGCACCGGCATCGCCAACGCGATCTTCCACGGCTACGACGACTGGGCCGGCTCGATCCAGACCCGCATCAACGGCTCGATCGTCTCCGACCGCTCCGGTGTGGTCACCCCGTTCGCCATCACGAACCTCCAGGAGCGGATGACGTTCTTCGTCAACCCGACGGAGGAGGTCTACGAGGGCATGGTCATCGGCGAGAACTCGCGCGCCGACGACATGGACGTGAACATCACCAAGGAGAAGAAGCTCACCAACATGCGGTCGGCCAACGCCGACACGTTCGAGTCGATGACGCCGTCCCGGCAGCTCTCGCTCGAGGAGTGCCTGGAGTTCGCCCGCGAGGACGAGTGCGTCGAGGTCACCCCGGACGCGGTCCGCATCCGCAAGGTCGAGCTCGACGCGCAGGCCCGCCAGCGCAGCTACGCCCGCCTGAAGCGCCAGGACGCGTAAGCAGCCGAGCACCATCCAGGAGGCCCGTCCTCCGTCCGACGGCCCGGTCACCGCTCCAGGTGGCCGGGCCGTCGGCGTCCGTACCGTCGGCGCCCGTGCCGTCCGGACCGGGACCGGGGGATACGGTGGTCCGGTGACTCTCGACCTGCTCTCGATCTACCAGGACCTGCACGCCCACCCGGAGCTCGGGTTCCAGGAGCACCGCACCGCCGGCGTCATCGCCGACCGGCTGGCGGAGATCGGCGGCATCACGGTCACCACCGGGGTCGGCGGCACCGGGGTCGTCGGGGTGCTCGGGAACGGGGACGGCCCGGTGCTCTGGCTGCGCGCCGACATCGACGGGCTGCCGGTGCAGGAGCGCACCGGCCTGCCGTACGCCAGCACCCACCGCGGGGTGGACGAGGACGACAACGAGGGGCCCACCATGCACGCCTGCGGCCACGACATCCACGTGACGTGGCTGCTCGGCGCCCTCGAACGGCTCGTCGCCACGACCGCGGACTGGCACGGCACGGTCGTCGCCGTGTTCCAGCCTGCAGAGGAGGTCATCTCCGGCGCGCGGGCCATGATCGAGGACGGTCTCGTCGACCGCTTCCCCAAGCCGACCGTGGTGCTCGGGCAGCACTCCGCACCGGCGCCGGTCGGTGTCGTCGCGGTCGGGTCCGGAGCGGTCATGGCGTCGAGCGACCGGTTCACCGTGACCTTCACGGGCCGTGGCGCGCACGGCTCGGCACCGCAGGCGTCCCTGGACCCGATCGTCACCGCCGCGTCCGCCGTCGTGCGCCTGCAGACGATCGTGTCGCGGGAGGTCGCCCCGAGCGACGCCGGGGTCGTCACCGTCGGGTCGTTCCACGCCGGCACGCGGCCGAACATCATCCCCGACACGGCCGTCATCGAGATCTCGACGCGCGCCCGCAACGAGGAGACGCGAGCGCGGATCGTGGCCTCGATCGAGCGGATCGTCCGTGCCGAGAGCGAGGCCGGGGGACTGGCCGCTCCGACGATCGCGCGTGCGCCGGGGGCGGACGTGCTCGTCAACGACCCCGAGCAGGCAGCGGTCGTCCTCGACGCCGTCCGTGCCGTCGTGCCGCACGCCGTCGACATGGAGTCCGGACTGGCGATGGCGTCCGAGGACGTCGGGCAGCTCGCCACCGCCGCGGGTGCCCCGATCGTCTACTGGTTCACCGGCATCACCGACCCGGAGCTGTTCCGCAGCGGCGCGGAGATCCCCAGCAACCACTCGCCGTTCTACGCACCGCAGGCCGAGACGGCGATCCCGGTCGGGGTCGACGCGCTCGTCGCGGCCGCGCGGGCGTACCTCTCCTGACTCCGGTCCGGGGCGACTTCCCAGCGAACGCACCACGACTCCGCCGTCCGGCCGGTTACGGTACCGGCATGCGCCGCCCGATCCGCACCTCGCTCACCGCTGCCGTCGCCGCCGGCGTCGCCCTCGCCGGTCTGAGCGGCTGTTCGTCCGACGCCGTCCGCCAGGCGACCGACCTCGGTTCCTCGGTCGCGTCGACCGTCTCGGAAGGGGTCCAGGGCATCGACGGAGCCGCGATCGAGCGCGGCATGGCCGACGTGGCGGGCGGGATCGACGGAGCGCTCGACACGGCCCTGCGCGGGACGCACGTGACGAGCGACGGCCAGGTCCCCGACGGGTTCCCGTCCTCGTCCGTCCCGCTCGTCGACGGCACCGTGCTCGGCGGTGGGGCCGGCCCGGGAGGCTCGGGCTGGGTCGTGCAGGTCCGCACCGCGTCGGTGGGGGACTTCAGCACGGCGGCGCAGCAGCTCGCCGACGCCGGCTTCGCCGAGTCGGCTGAGCGGGCCGACAGCTCGAGCGCGTTCGGGTTGTTCCGGAGCGACGACCACCGCGTCGTCCTGACGTTCTCCGCGGCCGACGGCGGCGCCACCGCCACCTACATCGTCACCTCGCGCTGACGCCCGGGGGCGATCCGCCGGCGCGCGGCGCCCGGAGCCCTTCCCGTACGCTTGCAGGCGATGTCCACGGCACCGGCCACGCGCCCCGAACGCGTCCTCTTCGTCCACGCGCACCCCGACGACGAGACCCTGTCGTCCGGCGGGACCATCGCGACCCTGCTCGAGCTCGGCGCACACGTGACCGTGCTGACCGCCACCCGGGGGGAGCGCGGCGAGATGCTCACGGCGGAGCTCGCACCGCTCGCCGGCGACGGCCCACGCGTCGCCGCGCACCGCGAGACCGAGATCGCGGCGGCCCTCGCAGCCCTCGGCGGCCCGGCCCACCTGTGGCTCGGCGGCCCCGGTGCCCGGCCGACCGATCTCCCGACCCGCCGCTACACCGACTCGGGCATGCAGTGGGGGCCGGACGGCCGCGCGACCGCGGCCGGCGACGCACCGGAGGACTCCCTGACGCGCGCCGACCTGGGCGAGGTGGTCGACGACGTCCGTGCGGCGATCCGGTCGACCGGTGCCGACGCCGTGGTCACCTACGACGACGACGGTGGGTACGGACACCCCGACCACGTCCGCGTCCACGCCGCCGCCCGGTACGCCGCGCGCGCCGAGGAGGTCGCGTTCTCGATGATCGTCGACGCGGACTCCGGCCGCGCCGACGTCACGGTCGACGTCCTCCCGGTCCGCGGCAAGGTCCGGGCAGCGCTCGAGCAGTACCGCAGCCAGCTCACCGTGGACGCCGCCGATCCGCGCGAGCCCGGTGCGCTGTCGTACGTCCTGCCGCACGGAGCCCGGCAGGCCGTGCCCGCGCTGGAGGGCTTCCGGCACGACGTGCCCCCGGTCCCGACCGCGCCGCAGTCGTTCGCCGAGATGTCGGGCCCGGGCCGAGCCGCCGCACTCGTGGTCGCCGCGGCCGTCGGCCTGATCGTCGGCGGCCTCGGCACCGTCACCCACCAGCAGACCGTTCCCATCGGGTCGTGGAGCGCAGCACCGATCGGCATGGTCCTCACGATGCTGATCGTCATCGGCGTGGTCGTCGGCGTCCGCCTGCTGTACCGGTCGCGGCTGCTCGTCGCGGCCGTCGGGGTCGGCGTCATCCTCGCCACCCAGGTGCTCGTCGCCGTCGCCGGGACGAGTTCGCCCCTCGTCCTCGCGAACGCCGCCGGGTACGTCTGGACCTTCGGCCCCGCCGTCGTCGCGATGCTCGTGCTCGCCTGGCCCGACCTCTCCGGACTGCGCGCAGACCCGGCACGGCAGGCCGACCGGTCCGAGGTCGCAGCACCGCACGGGTAGACTCGCAGTCGCTCAACCCCGGAAGGGAGCACCCGCTCGTGACCTACGTGATCGCTCAGCCCTGTGTCGACGTGAAGGACCGCGCGTGCATCGACGAATGCCCCGTGGACTGCATCTACGAGGGTGACCGGTCGCTCTACATCCACCCGGACGAATGCGTCGACTGCGGTGCGTGTGAGCCGGTCTGCCCGGTCGAGGCCATCTACTACGAGGACGACCTCCCCGAGGAGTGGGCTGACTACTACAAGGCCAACGTCGAGTTCTTCTCCGAGATCGGCTCGCCCGGCGGAGCGGCCAAGGTCGGCGTGATCCACAAGGACCACCCGGTCGTCATGGCACAGCCCCGGGCCTGACACCCGTGGCGCTCGACCTCCCCGACTTCCCCTGGGACCAGCTCGCCCCGTACAAGCAGCGAGCGACGGCGTACGAGGGCGGCATCGTCGACCTCAGTGTCGGGTCGCCGGTCGACCCCACGCCCGAGGTCGTCCGTCGCGCACTCGCCGACGCGACCGACGCCCACGCCTACCCGCAGGTCGCCGGCACGCCCGCGCTCCGCGAGGCGATCGCGGCCTGGTACGGCCGTCGCCAGGGCGTCCGGCTCACCGCCGACCACGTCCTGCCGACCATCGGGTCGAAGGAGTTCATCGCCGGGCTCGCGCTCTGGATGGGACTCGGACCGGGTGACACGGTCGTCTTCCCCGAGGCCGCCTACCCGACCTACGAGCTCGGCGCCGCACTCGTCCGCGCCGACGCCCTGGCCGCCGACGACCCGGCATCGTGGCCGACCAGCACGAAGCTCGTCTGGCTGAACTCCCCGGGCAACCCGGACGGGCGGGTGCTCTCGATCGAGCAGCTCCGCGCCGCGGTCGCCCGCGCGCGGGAGCTCGGCGCCGTCATCGTCGGCGACGAGTGCTACGCCGAACTCGGCTGGGACGCCCCGTACGACACCGGACCCACCCCGACGATCCTCGACCCGCGCGTGGTCGGTGACTCGTTCGACGGCGTCCTCAGCGTGTACTCCCTCTCCAAGCAGTCGAACCTCGCCGGGTACCGCGCAGCCTTCGTCGCCGGGGATGCCGCACTGCTCGCCGACGTCCTCGCGATCCGCAAGCACACCGGCATGATGCCGCCGCTGCCCGTGCAGCAGGCGATGGTCGTCGCACTCGAGGACGAGACGCACGTGCAGCAACAGAAGGCTCGCTACCGCACCCGGCGGAACGTGCTCCGGACGGCATTCGAGCGGGCGGGGTTCCGCATCGACGCCAGCGGTGCCGGACTCTACCTCTGGGCCACGCGGGACGAGCCCGCCCTGGACACCGTCGCGTGGCTGGCCGACCGCGGCATCCTCGTCGCGCCCGGCACGTTCTACGGCGCTGCCGGTGCCCGTCACGTCCGCGTCGCCCTGACGGCGACGGACGACCGCATCGCCGCCGCTGCCCAGCGCCTCGCCAGCGCGGGTCGCATGGCGGGCGGCTGACGGGCCTCCCGGCCGGGATCGACCCACGGGCGGCGCGTCCGCGCAACCGTGGTTGCACACCAACCGACCGTCCCCGGGCTGTACCCGATCGACAGTCGCCGCCGTTAGGCTGTCCAGCGTGACTGACACTGCCAACGACGCTCAGAAGACGGCCACACCGCCCACGACGCCCATCCCGGTGAGCCCCGGTGCCGAACAGGCGACCGAGACGGCCACGCTGTCGTACCCGGGGGGTCAGGCGGAGTTCCCGATCCTGCAGAGCGTCGACGGCGCGTCCACGATCGACATCTCCTCGCTGAAGAAGCAGACCGGGCTGAACACGCTCGACTACGGCTTCGTCAACACCGGCTCGACGAAGAGCGCGATCACGTACATCGACGGCGACCAGGGGATCCTCCGCTACCGCGGGTACCCCATCGACCAGGTCGCGTCGAACTGCACGTTCCTCGAGGTCGCCTGGCTCCTCATCTACGGCGAGCTCCCGTCGCCGACCGAGCTCGAGGCGTTCGACAGCCGGATCCGCCGGCACACCCTGCTGCACGAGGACCTGCGCCGCCTCTTCGACGCGTTGCCGCACTCGGCCCACCCGATGTCCGTGCTCTCGAGCGCCGTCAGCGCCCTCTCGACGTACTACGAGGACGACATGGACGTCGACGACCCCGAGAAGGTCGAGCTGCAGACCGTCCGGCTCCTCGCGAAGCTGCCGGTCATCGCCGCGTACGCGCACAAGAAGGCGATCGGACAGGCCTTCCTGTACCCGGACAACTCGCTGTCGTTCGTCGACAACTTCCTCCGGCTCAACTTCGGCACCATGGCCGAGCCGTACCAGCCGGACCCGGTGCTCTCGAAGGCGCTCGACCGGCTGCTCATCCTGCACGAGGACCACGAGCAGAACGCCTCGACGGCGACGGTGCGGCTGGTCGGCTCGACGAAGGCGAACATGTTCGCGTCGATCTCCGCCGGCATCAACGCGCTCTACGGCCCGCTGCACGGCGGCGCGAACGAGGCCGTGCTCGAGATGCTCCAGCAGATCAAGGACTCGGGGGAGCCCGTCACCCGTTTCGTCGAGCGCGTGAAGAACAAGGAGCGCGGGGTGAAGCTCATGGGCTTCGGACACCGCGTGTACAAGAACTACGACCCCCGCGCGAAGCTCGTGAAGGAGTCCGCCGACGAGGTCCTCGAGGCGCTCGGCGTGCAGGACGACCTGCTCGACATCGCGAAGGAACTCGAGCAGATCGCGCTCGAGGACGAGTACTTCGTCAGCCGCAAGCTCTACCCGAACGTCGACTTCTACACCGGCATCATCTACAAGGCGATGGGGTTCCCGCCCCGGATGTTCACCGTCCTGTTCGCCATCGGTCGGCTGCCCGGGTGGATCGCCCAGTGGCGCGAGCTGAACAACGACCCGCTCAACAAGATCGGCCGCCCGCAGCAGCTGTACGTGGGGTACCCGGAGCGGCACCTGCCGCAGCGCTGACGCGCTGACGCACGGCCTGGAGGCCCGGAGCCGGTCTCGTCGACCGGCGCCGGGTCGGGACGCTCAGGGCGCGTCGGAGGACCCCGCCTCTGGCGCGGTCTCCTCGGTGTCAGGCGTGCAGCGCCGTGTTGAGCTGGATCCCCTCGCCCTTCCGCTGCAGCGCCTCGACCGCACCCGTGACGGAGTTGCGCCGGAACAGGACGTTCGGCGCGTCCGACAGCTCGGCGGCCTTCACGGTCCGGGGCGTGCCGTCCGGGCCCGGAGCCGCCCCGACCAGGACGACCTTCGTGCCCGCCGTGACGTACAGCCCCGCCTCGACGACGGAGTCGTCGCCGAGCGAGATGCCGAGGCCGGCGTTCGCGCCGAGCAGGGCACGGGCGCCGAGGCGGACACGGTGCGTCCCGCCGCCGGAGAGCGTGCCCATGATCGAGGCACCACCACCGATGTCGGTGCCGTCGCCGACGACGACGCCCTGGGAGACGCGGCCCTCGATCATCGCCTCGCCGAGGGTCCCGGCGTTGAAGTTCACGAAGCCCTCGTGCATCACGGTCGTGCCCGGTGCGAGGTGTGCGCCGAGCCGCACGCGGTTGGCGTCGCCGATGCGGACCCGGTCCGGGACGACGTAGTCCACGAGCCGGGGGAACTTGTCGATCGCGTGCACGGCGATGCCGGCGCGCTGCAGGGTCGGCCGGAGGCGGGTGAGCGTGTCGGGGTGCACCGGGCCGGCGTTCGTCCAGGCGACGATCGGCAGGTGCCCGAACACGCCGTCGAGGGAGACCTCGTTCGGCCGGACGTGCAGGTGGCTGAGCAGGTGGAGACGGAGGTAGGCGTCGGGCGTGCTCGTCGGGGCCTCGTCGATCACGATGTCGACGGTGACGACCTCGAGCCGGACCTCGCGGCGCGGGTCCTCGCCCGCGGCGGCCTGCAGACCGGCCGGCACCGCTGCGTCGGCCGGCCGCTCACCGAGGTGCGTCTCCGGGAACCAGGTGTCGAGGACGGTGCCGTCGGCGGCGATCGTCGCGAGGCCGTGGCCCCAAGCAGAGGTCGGGCGGGCGTCGGCGGACGTGTCGGTCGTGTCGGTCACCGCACCAGGGTACCGAGGCGCCGGACCCGACTCCCGGACCGGCCGGACGGACGTTGCGGGGTCGGGGCGGGCCTCCCGGCCGGGCTGCGACCGCGGCAGCGGGACGACAGGGCCGGCGGATAAGGTGACCGCATGCCGCAGCCGCTCGACCTCAGTGCCTCGTCCATCGACATCACCCGCGCCATCTGCGACATCGAATCGGTGTCCGGGAACGAGGGTGCGCTCGCCGACGCGATCGAGGCCGCCCTCGCCCCGCTCGCGCACCTCGACGTGGTGCGCGACGGGGACGCGATCGTGGCGCGGACGGACCTCGGTCGGGAGCGCCGGGTCGTCATCGCGGGGCACATCGACACCGTGCCGCTCAACGACAACCTGCCGACCGAGTTCCGCACCACCGAGGACGGCACCGAGATCCTCTGGGGTCGCGGGACGGTCGACATGAAGGCCGGTTGCGCGGTGCAGCTCAAGCTCGCGGTGGACCTCGTCGCGCCGAACGTCGACGTCACCTGGGTCTTCTACGACCACGAGGAGGTCAGCGACGCGCTGAACGGCCTCGGTCGTCTGGCCCGTACCCGACCCGAGCTCCTGGCCGGCGACTTCGCGATCCTGGGCGAACCCTCGGGAGCGCAGATCGAGGGCGGCTGCAACGGCAACCTCCGGGCCGAGATCCGCACCTCCGGGAAGCGCTCGCACAGCGCCCGGAGCTGGATCGGCGACAACGCCATCCACAAGACCGCCCCGATCCTCGCGACCCTCGCGGCGTACGAGCCCCGGACCGTGACGGTCGACGGGCTCGAGTACCGCGAGGGCCTCAACGCCGTGGGCATCTCGGGCGGGATCGCCGGCAACGTCATCCCGGACGAGGCGATGGTCCACGTCAACTACCGCTTCGCGCCGTCCCGCTCCGCCGACGAGGCCGTCGCGCACATCCGCGAGCTCTTCGACGGGTACGACGTGACGATCGTCGACCTCGCCGCTGGAGCCCGCCCGGGTCTCGACGCGCCGCTCGCCCAGCAGTTCGTCGCGGCCGTCGGCGGACCGGCCCCGCGCCCCAAGTACGGCTGGACGGACGTCGCCCGCTTCTCCGCGCTCGGCGTCCCCGCGGTCAACTACGGCCCCGGTGAGCCCGTCTTCGCACACCACGACGACGAGCAGGTCCCCGTCGCCCAGATCACGGCCGTCGAGGACGGACTGCGGCGGTGGCTGACGGCGTGACCACCGCCTCCACGGCCGTGCCCCGTCCGCGGGCGTCGAGGGCGGCACTGACGTGGGTCGTCGTCCGGTGGCGGCTCGTCCCGTGGTGGCTGCGCATCACGGTCGTCTACACCCTCTCGCGGGTCCTGACGACGGTGATGATGTCCGGCTTCGCCCGGATCCAGGCGGCGAACTCGTTCACCGTGCAGAACCCGACGTACCTGTCGTTCGCCTCGATCTGGGACGGCGCCTGGTACCGGGTGATCGCCGCGAGCGGGTACCCGTCGACCCTGCCCGTCGACGCCGCGGGACACGTGACGGAGAACGCGTGGGCGTTCATGCCCGCGTACCCGTTCACGGTCCGGGCGCTGATGGCCCTGACCGGAGCGTCCTTCGAGTTCGTCGCCGTGTGGGTCTCCCTGCTCTCCGGCTGGGGTGCCGCGCTGGTGTTCCGCCGGCTGATGGGCCGGTTCCTCGACCCGACCCGCGCGACCTTCGCCACCGTGCTGTTCTGCGTCGCGCCGGTCTCCGTCGTGTTCCAGGTCGCCTACGCCGAGGCGATGGGGGTCCTGCTGCTGCTCGTCGCCCTGCTGCTCCTGGTGCAACGGCGGTTCTGGGCGATGCTGCCCGTCGTCCTGCTGCTCGGGATGACCCGGCCGACCGGGCTCGCCTTCGCGCTCCTCATGGTCCTGTTCGTGCTCGTCGGGGTCCTCCGACCGGCCTGGCTGCGGATGCCGGAGCGACTGACCCTCCGCACCGCGGTCGCACCGGCCACGGTCGCGGTGGTCTCCGGACTCGTCGGGCTCGCCTGGCCCGCGGTCGCCTGGGCGGTCACCGGTGTCCCGAGGGCCTACACCGACACCGAGCTCGCCTGGCGGTCGTCGTACATCGGTTGGGGCGAGCTCGTCCCGTTCACCCCGTGGGTGCAGGGCTTCGGGTGGTGGTTCCACCAGCCGGCGGGGGCGATCCTGTTGGTCGCGGTGCTCCTGGGGTTCGCCGCCGTCGTCTTCCAGCCCGCCGCCCGGCGCATCGGCCTCGAGCTGCGGCTCTGGGGCGTCGCGTACCTCGTGTACCTGCTCGCGGTGTTCTTCCCACAGTCGAGCACGTGGCGGATCCTGCTCCCGATCGCACCCCTGCTCGGCGTCGTCGCACTGCCACGGTCGCGGGTCTACCGGGTCGCGCTCGTGGTCCTCGCGGTCGTGCTGCAGTGGACCTGGCTGTACTTCTGCTGGTGGGTCGACGGGTACGACTGGACCCCACCGTGACGCCCTGACCCGTCCGCTCGGAGCACCCCCGACCGGGGCGGTTTCGCAGTCGCGCCTGTCTACGGGATAATGGCCCCTGTTCGTACTGCACGAAAGGGGACATCTGATGGCAGCGATGAAGCCGAGGACCGGCGACGGGCCGATGGAGGCTGTCAAGGAGGGTCGACTCATCATCGTGCGGGTTCCGCTCGAGGGTGGAGGCCGCCTGGTGGTCTCGGTCAACGACGCCGAGGCCAAGGAACTCCACGACGCACTGGCAGAGGTCGTCTCGGCCTAGTACGTCGACGCACCACCACGGAAGGCCCGGGACGCGTACGTCCCGGGCCTTCCGTGCATCCGGGCCTGCCGCTGAGCGGGCCTCCGGCAACGCCCCGGCGCCCGGCCCGAGACGCGGTACCACGACCCTGCAGGACCCGGGACGGTACCTGCGGCACCTGGAGTGAGGCGGCCTCTCGGCCGACGGACCGACCCGACTGACCGGATCAGACCGAGCGATGCCGACCGCGTCAGGCCGTGAGCTTCGTCATCTGCAGCAGCCCGTCGCCCGCGGGGGAGAGGGCGCTGCGGACGGCGCCGGAGGTGGAGACCTCGGTGAGCAGCAGGCGGAAGTCCGTCGTCGCCCGGTCGCGCTTGACCGGGTCGGCGACCTTGCCGCGCCACAGTGCGTGCGGGACGAGCACGGTACCGCCGGTCTTCGCCAGGCGCAGGCCGTGCTCGACGTACTCGATGACGTGCTCCGGGTCCGCGTCGATGAGCACGACGTCGTAGCTGGCGTCGTTCATGCGCGGCAGCACCTGAGCGGCACGACCCGGGATGAGCCGGACCCGACCCGGCGCGGTGCCGGCGGCGATGAACGCGTCCCGGGCGTACTGCTGGTGGTCGATCTCGACGTCGATCGTCGTCAGCGTGGCATCGGGCGCGCCCGCGAGCAGGTACAGCCCGGACACGCCGAGACCCGTCCCGATCTCGATGATGCTCGTCGCCCGGGACGCCGCGGCGATGACGCTCATCTGCGCACCGATCGCCGGGGAGACCGGTTCCACCCCGAGCTCGAGGGAGTGCTCACGCGCACGGGCGACACCATCGGGTTCGGAGACGATGTCCTCCGCGAACTTCCAGTTCGAGTCTTTCTCTGACACGCACACTCCTCGTCGGTCAACTCTACGGGTGACTCGCCGGGTCCACGCGTTAGGCTCGCTCCCGTGAACATCCAGCTCGACAAGATCCTGATCATCGGGATCATCGCCGTGCTGTTGCTCGGGCCGCAGCGGCTGCCCGTGTACGCCCAGAAGCTCGCCGAGTTCGTGAAGGCCGTCCGCCGGTTCGCGGACAGCGCCAAGGAGCGGATGCGCGAGGAGATGGGCCCCGACTTCGACGACGTGGACTGGCAGAAGCTCGACCCGCGTCAGTACGACCCGCGCCGGATCATCCGGGACGCCCTGCTCGACTCGCCCTCGTCCGGCGCCGAGACAGCGACGGCGGCGACCGTCACCGCCGCGAAGGTGCGGGCACCGGCGCCGGTCGTGCCACTGGCTGCGGGCGAGCCCGCGCCGTTCGACGTCGAAGCGACCTGACCCGGACCTCGTCCGTCGTCGCTCAGGACAGCGACAGGCCGAGCTTCCGGCCGGCGAGTCCCCGACCCATCGCGGTGAGCCGGTCGGCCACCGCGTCGAGCGCGACCGCCGCGGGGTCCGACGGGTCACCGAGGACGACCGGGAGGCCCGCATCGCCGCCGGCACGCAGCGGCACCGAGAGCGGGACCCGGCCGAGCACCGGCACGGGGGCGTCCTGACCGCGGGACAGTCGTCGGGCGGTCTCGTCGCCGCCGCCCTCGCCGAACAGGTGCAGCACGCTGCCGTCGGGCTGCACGAGCCCCGCCATGTTCTCGACGACGCCGATGACCTTCTGCCCGGTCTGCCGCGCAACGATCCCGCTCCGCTCGGCGACGTCCGCCGCGGCCGCCTGCGGGGTGGTCACGACGAGCACCTCGGCGTGGGGGAGCAGCTGGCCGACGGAGATCGCCACGTCGCCGGTGCCGGGCGGCATGTCGAGCAGGAGCACGTCGAGGTCGCCGAACCACACGTCGGACAGGAACTGGTTCACTGTCCGGTGCAGCATCGGCCCGCGCCAGGAGACCGCGGTCGAGACGTCGTCGACGAACATCCCGATCGAGACGACCTTCACCTCGTGGGCGACCGGCGGCAGGATCATGCTGTCGACGCGGGTCGGCCGCGGGGCGACGCCGTGCTCGTCGGTGAGCCCCATGAGCCCCGGGATGCTGAAGCCGTGCACGTCGACGTCGACGATGCCGACCCGCTGCCCCCGACGCGCGAGCGCCGCCGCCAGGTTCGCCGTCACGGTGGACTTGCCGACGCCGCCCTTGCCGCTCGTCACCGCGATGACGCGGGTCAACGAGTCCGGGGTGAACTGGACGCCCTGGGGACGACCCTCGCGCAGCCGCTCCGTGAGGGCGCGACGCACGGCGGGGTCCATCACGGACACGTCGACGTCGACCGCCGCGACCCCCGCCACGGAACCGGCGGCGGCGCGGACGTCCCGCTCGATGGTGTCGGCGGCCGGGCACCCGACGATCGTGAGCTGCAGGTCGACGCGCACCGAGCCTCCCGGCTGGACGTCGACGCCCCGGATCATGTCGAGCTCGGTGACGGGCCGGCGGATCTCGGGGTCGAGGACACGGCCGAGCGCAGCGAGGACCGCGGCGCCGAGCTGGTCCTGCGCGGTGGCGCCGTCAGCCACGCGTCACCGAACGCTCGTGGCCGCGGTCGTCCAGGTCGTCGAGGTCCTCGGGGTCGCCGTCGCGGCGGTCCAGCTCCTCGAGCAGGGAGCGGAGCTCGGCACGGATGAAGTCCTTCGACGCCATGTCCCGCATCGCCAGGCGGAGGGCGACGACCTCGCGGGCGAGGTACTCGGTGTCCGCGAGGTTGCGCTCCGCCCGCTGCCGGTCCTGCTCGAACTGCACGCGGTCCCGGTCGTCCTGCCGGTTCTGCGCGAGCAGGATGAGCGGCGCCGCGTACGAGGCCTGCAACGACAGCACCAGGGTCAGCGCGGTGAAGCCGATCGCCGCCGAGTCGAACTGCCACGACTTCGGCGACAACGTGTTCCACCCCATCCAGAGCACGCAGAACAGGGTCAGCCCGATCAGGAACCAGGGCGTGCCCATCGCACGGGCGATGCCCTCGGTGGCGCGACCGAACGCGTCGCCGCGTCCGCGTCGGCGGGTGGGCAGCACACGCGTGCGCATGCCCTTCGGGGAGTCGAGGCGTTCCTCGGGCCGCTCCCGGCGGTTCTCATCTGGGCGTGCCACGATTCGTCCTCCTTCCCGAGGGGATCGCCGTGCGGCGGGTGCGGGTCCGTGGTCGCGACGCGGCGCCGGGGTTGGCGTCGGCCGCGTCCTGACTCCGCCAGTCGTCCGGGAGGACGTGGTCGAGGACGTCGTCGATGGTCACCACCCCGACGAGTCGGTGGGCGTCGTCGACCACGGGGACGGACAGGAGGTTGTAGGTCGCCATCACCCGTGTGACCTCGGCCGCGCTCGCGTCGACCTCCACCGGCTCGGTCTGCTGGTCGATGAGGGTGCCGAGGCGTTCGTTCGGCGGGTACCGGAGCATGCGCTGGAAGTGCACGAGCCCGAGGAACCGTCCGGTCGGCGGCTCGTACGGCGGGAGCGTGACGCACACCGCGGCGCCGAGCACCGGGGCGAGCTCGTGCCGACGGACCAGGGCCAGGCCCTCGGCCACGGTCGAGTCCGCGGACAGGATCACCGGCTCGGTCGTCATGAGACCACCGGCGGTGTCCGGCTCGTACTCGAGCAGCATGCGGACGTCCTGCGCCTCCTCCGGCTCCATGAGCTCGAGGAGGGCTTCGCTGCGCTCGTCGGGCAGCTGGGCGAGGAGGTCCGCCGCGTCGTCCGGCTGCATCTGGTCGAGGACGTCGGCGGCACGGGCGTCCCGGAGCGCGGACAGGATCTCGATCCGCTCCTGGTCCGGCATCTCCTCGAGCACGTCCGCGAGGCGGTTGTCCGGCAGCTCCTCGGCCACCTCGAAGCGGCGCTCGGACGGCAGGTCGAGCAGGGTCGACGCCAGGTCGGCGGGCACCAGGTCGGAGTAGGCGGCGATGACGTGCTCGGCGGACTGGGACTCGCCGGGGAGCTCGTCCTCGGTGACCTCGTTCCAGGTCGCGAACGTCGTCGGGCCCTTGCCGAACGGCGACGGCGTGGTCTTCGGCTTGCGGAGGAAGAGCTGCGCGATCGACCAGTCGCCCTGCCCGTGGTCCTCGATCGCCACGTCCTCGATCGTCGCCCGGATCTGCTCCTTCTTGATGAGGACCTTGCGGCCGAGGATCTCCGCGATCACCCGGACCTCACCACCGCGCTGCTCGAAGCGGCGCATGTTGACGAGCCCGGTCGTGATGACCTGCCCGGCGCCGATCGAGGTGATCCGGCCGATGCTGACGAAGATGCGGCGCTTGCCGGGGACCTCGACGATCAACCCGACGACCTGTGGGGCGTCGACGCGGCGGTACACGACGAGGACGTCACGCACCCTGCCGACACGGTCGCCCGCGGGGTCGAAGACGGAGCACCCGGCGAGGCGGGCGACGAAGACCTTCGAGGCGCTCACCCGTCCAGCGTAGTCGCTCGCCCGGGCGTGCTCGCCGCCCCTTCCCTGGTGGTTCTCGTGTGATCGCAAGGACTCCGGTGGATGATGACTGGGTGAGTACTCAGAGCCCCTTCGGCGGCCGCACGGCACAGGCGTTCCCCACCCTGCCGCGCGGTGACGTCCTCGGCACCTACGACAGCTACCCCGAAGCACAGCGCGTGGTCGCGAAGCTCGCGGAGTCGGACTTCCCGGTCGCGAAGCTGTCCATCGTCGGCAACGACCTCAAGACCGTCGAGCGCGTGACCGGCAAGATGACCTACGGACGAGCAGCACTCGCGGGCGCACTGTCCGGGCTCTGGCTCGGGTTCTTCTTCGGCATCGTGCTGACGCTCTTCTCGCCGCAGGCCGGCGGGCTCTTCCTCCCCGCCGCCGTCATCGGTGCCGGGTTCGGCATGCTCTACGGCATCGTCTCGTTCGCGATCACCAAGCGACAGCGGGACTTCACGAGCATCCACCAGGTGCTCGCCACCACGTACCAGATCGTCGTCGACCCGCAGCTGTCCGGTCAGGCGCAGCGGATCCTCGGCCAGGGCGGTGCGATCCAGCACACGTCGTGGGACCAGCCGAACGCCGGCGGGTACGGCGGACAGCCGGGACCCGGGCAGAAGGGGCAGGACCAGCTCGGGCAGCGCCCGGGACAGCAGCAGTGGCGTCCGGGGCCCGGTGGGGTGCCGCCGCAGCAGGGGCAGTACGGTCAGCCGGGGCAGTACGGTGCGGGCCAGCCGGGCGCAGGTCAGCCGGGACAGTACGGTCAGCCGGGACCGTACGGTCAGCCGGGCGGGGGCGCGGGCGCGGGCCAGCCGCCGCAGTACGGTCAGCCGGGCGCCGGCCAGCCGGGCCAGTACGGCCAGCCGAGCCAGCAGCAGTGGCGCCCGGGCGGTGCGCCGCAGGGCTCGCCCTACGGTGGGCACGCCACCCCGCACCAGCCGGGAGGCCCGGCGCAGTCCGGCGGCCCGGCTCGGCCCGGCGACTCGGCTCAGCAGCAGGGCGGGGACGGGTCATCGCGGCCGGACGACACCCGCGGACAGGCGCAGGCCGGGCCGCGGTACGGCACGAACGACGGGCCGCGGTACGGCACGAACGACGGCGGTGCCCGGACGGCGCCGACCGGTGACCCTGCCCCCGGGGCCGGCCAGCGCTCCACCGCACCGCGGTACGGCACGAACGAGGGCGCTGCCCGCACGCCGGACGCCGACGCGACCGCTGACCAGACGCAGCGTCCGTCAGCGGCGACCCGCAGCTACGGCACGAGCGACGGCCCGCGGTACGGCGAGCAGGCCCCGGCGCCGTCGGACACGGACGGCGCCGCGGACGACACGAACCGGCGCGAGGACGACGACAGCCGCGCGTGAGCGGTCCCGCTCCGGACGGTGCCACCGTCGGGAGTGAGCGGACGACGACGGGCTCCTGGCCGGTGCTGCACCGACCGGGAGCCCGTCGTCGTGTCCGGTGTCGCGCATGAGCGGTCGCGGCCCGCTGGGCGCGGCCCGCTGGGCGCGGCCGCTGGGCGCGGCCCGCGGGCTGGTCCGGACTGGCGGGCTGGTCCGGCCTGGCGGGCTGGTCCGACCCGGCGGGCTGGTCCGACCCGGCTGGCGGGTCGGGCTCGGCGGACTGGTGCGGCCTCGCTCGCCGTGTCGGCGGAGCGTGTGGGCTCAGAGGATCTTCGAGAAGCAGACCGACCGGGCTGCGCCGACGTACGGTCCGAAGTTCGCGATCCGTCGGAAGCCCTCGCGCTCGTAGAACCGGATGGCGCCCTTCTGCTCCGTACCGGTCTCGAGGACGAGCGCCGGTGAGCCGAGGTCGAGCGCCGCTTCCTCCAGCCGACGCAGGATCAACGCGGCGACGCCGGAGCCGCGGGACTCGGTCCGGACGTACATGCGCTTGACCTCCGCGATGCCGTCGTCGACCAGTCGCAGCCCGCCGCACCCGACCGGGGTGCCCGCCTCGTCGCGCGCCACGAAGAACACCGCGATCGAGTCGGCCGTCGGCTTGGGGCCCGGCTCGGTGTCCGCCCCGTACGTGCTGTCGATCTCGATGCGCTGGGCCGCTCGCAGCCGCTGGGCGTCGGGCGAGTCGAAGTGCTCGACGTCGATCAGGAAGGTGCCCGAGGGGGCTTCAGCGCTCACGAGGCCCAGGCTAGCGCGCGGACCTCGCGATCCACCCCTCCACTTCCGAGGGGGTCCGGGGGATGTGCACCGACAGGTTCTCGGCGCCGTCCTCGGTCACCAGGATGTCGTCCTCGATCCGGACACCGATCCCACGGAACTCCTCCGGGACGGTCAGGTCGTCCTGCTGGAAGTACAGGCCGGGCTCGATCGTGAACACCATGCCGGGCTGCACGATGCCGTCCAGGTACATCTCCCGGCGGGCCTTCGCGCAGTCGTGCACGTCGAGGCCGAGGTGGTGGCTCGTGCCGTGCACCATGTAGCGGCGGTGGAACTGGTTGTCCGGCTGCAGGGACTCCTCGGCGGAGACCGGCAGGAAGCCCCACTCGGCGGTCTTGCGCGCGATGACCTCCATCGCGGTCGCGTGCACCTGCCGGAACGTGATGCCCGGCTCCACGATCGCGAACGCGGCGTCGGCGGCCTCGAGCACGGCCTCGTACACCATGCGCTGCACGGGTGAGAACGTGCCGCTGACCGGCAGGGTACGGGTGATGTCCGCCGTGTAGAACGAGTCGACCTCGACCCCGGCGTCGATGAGGATCAGGTCGCCGGGCTGTACGGCACCGTCGTTCCGGGTCCAGTGCAGGATGCAGGCGTGGTGGCCCGCGGCGGCGATGGTGTCGTAGCCGACCGTGTTGCCGTCGGCACGGGCGCGACGGTTGAACGTGCCCTCGACGATGCGCTCGCCGCGGGGGTGTGCGAGCACGGCGTCGAAGTCCGCGATGACGTCGTCGAAGCCGTGGCGGGTCGCGTCGACGGCCTTGCGCAGCTCGTGTACCTCGTAGGCGTCCTTCACGAGGCGGAGTTCGGACAGGTCGCGGGACAGGACGTCGTCCGTCGCGGGCGCACCGTCCTGCTCCGGCGCGCCTCCGACCGTGGTGCCGAGGCGCTCGTCGAGTGCGCGGGTGAACCCGGGGTCGGCGTCGCGGACCACGAGTACGGAGGCGTCGAGCCCGGCGAGTGCGGCGTCGAGCGCACCGAGGTCCGCCGTGGCGACACCGAGGTCCGCGGCGACCTCGGCCAGGGAGGGGCGCGGTCCGACCCAGAACTCGCCGATCTCCGGGTTCGCGTAGAACTCCTCGGAGTCACGGCCGGCCGTGGCGCGGAAGTACAGGGTGGCGTCGTGGCCGTCGCCGTTCGGCGTCAGGACGAGCACGGAGCCGACGACGGTGTCGGTGCCCCAGCCGGTCAGGTGGGCGAACGTCGAGTGCGGGCGGAACGGGTAGTCACAGTCGTTCGAGCGGACCTTCGCCTGGCCGGCGGGCACCACGATCGTCCGACCGGGGTGCAGTCCGGAGAGCCGGGCGCGACGCGCGGCGGCGAAGGCGGACTGCTCGCGCGGGGCCGGCAGCGGGCGCTCACGCTCGGCCCAGTTCGCAGCGATGTGGTCCTTGAAGACGGACGAGCCGGGGGTGGTGGAGCGGTTGCTCGTCGCGCGGGGAGTGGTGTCGGCCATGTCCCCATCATCGCACCGCTGCACCGAGCGGGGTCCGGCAGCGCAGTCCGGAACCGCAGGGACCCGCTACGGGGTCGCAGCCGTGCGGTGGTGCGAGCGCAGCGCGAGGAACGGCGCGCGGGGAGGGGCTGTGAACGGCGTCCGACCGGCCGTCGACGTGTCGGTAGCATTGCCGCGTGCCTGATCCGTTCATCGACCTGCACGCTCACTCGAGCGTCTCCGACGGCACCGAGCGCCCGGCCGACCTCGTCCGCGCGGCGGCGGCGAGCGGACTCGACGGTGTCGCCCTGACCGACCACGACACCACGGCCGGGTGGCACGAGGCCGCCGAGGCGGTCCGGCAGCTGCCGATGACCCTGGTGCCCGGGCTCGAGCTCAGTACGCGCATCGGATGGCGGAGCGTGCACGTGCTCGGCTACCTGGTGGACCCGGCGGATCCCGGACTCGCGGCCGAGACCACCGCGATCCGTGACGGCCGCCTCACCCGTGCCCGCAGCATGGTCGACGCCATCGGCCGCGACCACCCGGTCACCTGGGACGACGTCCTGGCGGAGTCGAGCGAGGGGGCGACGATCGGACGTCCGCACATCGCCGACGCCCTGGTCCGACTCGGCCTGGAGCCCGATCGCAGCGCAGCGTTCCGCGGCATCCTGCACCCCTCCTCCGGCTACTACCAGCCGCACGACGCCCCGACCCCGCTCCGTGGCGTCGAGCTCATCCGTGCCGCCGGCGGTGTGCCCGTCATCGCGCACCCGGCTGCGTCATCGCGGGGGATCGTGATCGACGAGCCGATGCTCCGCGAGCTCGTCGACGCGGGCCTCGGCGGACTCGAGGTCGACCACCGCGAGAACAGCGCGGACGGCAAGCGGACGCTCCTGGACTGGACCGGTCGGTACGGCCTGTTCGTCACGGGTTCGAGCGACTACCACGGCGAGGGCAAGCCGAACCGACTCGGCGAGCACCGCACGGCCCGACGCTCCTTCGACGCGATCGTCGACCAGGCGACCGGCAGTGCGCCCGTCGTCGGGCCCGGATCCCGCCTGTCCTGACCGTCGGCCGGTCCGTCGGACCAGGCTCGGGCCTCCCGTCCTCGTGGAGCGGGGGCGGCCGGTGCGGCGTCGGCGCCGGGCTGCGTCCCGGACCCGGGGACGACGAAGGCCCCGTCACGCTCGTGACGGGGCCTTCGGCCTGGAGGCGCTACTCGCCGTCCGTGGAACCCTGCGGTGCCGAGGCGGTCGCCTCGGACGAGCCGGTGCCGCCACGACGTCGGCGGCGGCGACGGCGCTTCTGGGCGCCGTCGGCGGTCTCGTCACCCGCGGGGGAGGCGGGGGCGGACGCACCGCTCGGGGCAGTGGCTTCCGCTACGGGAGCGGAACGCTCCGGTCGGTCTGCCGAGGTGCGGCGCGAGCCGGACTCCTCGGAGCCCGACGACCGGGTGCGGCTGCGTGACCGCGAACCGCCGGCGCTGCCGGAGGCGGAACCCGAGCGACCTCCGGACGCCGGCTTCTCGCTTCCGGCGGTCGCTGCGCGCGGCGAGGTGCCGGGCAGGCGACCCTTCGTGCCGGCCGGGATGTCGAGGTCGGTGAAGAGGTGCGGCGACGACGAGTACGTCTCGACGGGCTCGGGGATGCCGAACTCGAGCGCCTTGTCGATGAGCGTCCACTTGTGCAGGTCGTCCCAGTCCACGAACGTGACCGCGATGCCCGTCTTGCCGGCACGGCCGGTGCGACCGGCGCGGTGCAGGTACGTGTCCGGGTCGTCCGGGATCGTGTGGTTGATCACGTGCGTGACGTCGTCGACGTCGATGCCACGGGCGGCGACGTCGGTGGCGATGAGGACGTCGCGCTTGCCGGCCTTGAAGGCGGCCATCGCGCGCTCGCGCTGCTCCTGGTTGAGGTCACCGTGGACGGCGGCGGCGTTGAACCCGCGGTCCTTCAGCTCCTCGACGATGCGGGCGGCGGCGCGCTTGGTCCGCGTGAAGATGACGGTCTTGCCGCGGCCCTCGGCCTGGAGGATACGGGCGATGACCTCGTCCTTGTCCAGGGAGTGCGCGCGGTAGATGACGTGCTTGATGTTCGCCTGCATCAGACCCTCGTCGGGGTCCGTCGCGCGGATGTGCACCGGACGCGACATGAAGCGGCGTGCGAGGGCGACGATCGGGGCGGGCATCGTGGCCGAGAAGAGCATCGTGTGCCGGACGGCCGGGACCGCCTGGAAGATCCGCTCGATGTCGGACAGGAAGCCGAGGTCGAGCATGCGGTCGGCCTCGTCGAGGACGATCTCCTGCACGTGCGACAGGTCGAGGAGACGCTGCCGGTGCAGGTCGATGAGTCGACCGGGCGTGCCGACGACGATCTGGGCGCCGGCCTTGAGCTGCTCGACCTGGCCCTCGTACGCCTTGCCGCCGTAGATCGACACGAGCTTCGTGGGGCGGTTGACCATCGCGGACTCGAGGTCCTCGCTCACCTGCACGGCGAGTTCGCGGGTGGGGACGACGACGAGCGCCTTCACCCCCGGCCCGGGGTCGGCGCCGATGCGCTGGATCAGTGGCAGGCCGAACCCGAAGGTCTTGCCGGTGCCGGTCTTGGCCTGACCGATGATGTCCTGGCCGGTCAGGGCGAGCGGGATCGTCTGCTGCTGGATCGGGAAGGGCTCGATGATGCCCTTGCTCGCGAGCGCATCGACGATGTCCTGCTCGATCTGGAGTTCTGAGAAAGTCAAGAAGTTCACCCTGTTCGTGGGGAGGAGTCCCGCCCAGTCTACCGACGTGCCGGACGAGGACGAGCCGACCCGTATGCTGGTCGTGTGGTGTCGTGGTGGAACCGGAAGCGCGCTGCGCAGCTCGCCGCGGCCTGGCTCGCGTCGCGGAACCCGCGCGGCGGTGCCGTCGAGCGTCTCCGGCTCGACGACGTCAGCCCCGAGCTCGACGTGTACCTCGGCCAGGCCGCCTACCTCCAGCTGTCGCTGTACGAGACGATGGGCCGCGCCGGAGCCGGTGCCCCGACGCTCTCCGGCCGGCTGGTCACGGGCGTGCTCGCGACCACCGCACTCGAGCGGCACCGTGCCATCGTCGCGGAGATCGAGCGGGGCGGGCAGGAGCCGGCCGACCTGATGGCGCCGCACCGCGAGGCGATCGACCGGTTCCTCGAGCGGACGAACGGTGCCGACTGGTACGAGTCGATGCTCACCGGGTACGTGACCGCCGGCATCCTCAACGACCTGTTCGCGAACCTGCTCCGGTCGCTCCCGATCGACGTCCGGCAGCGCCTGCGCACCGTGTTCGACGCCCGGGAGGAACCGGCCGTGGTCGAGGAGCTCACGGCACGCATCGACGAGGACCCGGTCGTGGCGTCCCGTCTCGCGATGTGGGGGCGCCGCCTGGTCGGGGACACGCTCCTCGTGGCGCGGTCGGCGCTCGCCTCGCACGCCCGCGAGGACCAGGAGCGGCTCGAGCCGGTGTGGACCGAACTGATCGCGGCGCACACCCGGCGGATGGACGCGCTCGGCCTCACGGCCTGATCGGCCTGCTGGCTGGACCCCCGCGCGTCGACGAGAGCGAGCAACGGTCCGCCGATCACGGTGAGCAGCGCCACGGCGAGCAGCCGGACGGGCTCAGGCGCCCTGCTTGACCAGACGCTCGTAGTGCGCTTCGTCGGCAGCGGTCCGACGGCGGCCGAGCACCACCTGGACCACGAGGGCGACCGCGGCGGCCCCGAGCAGCGCGACGACCCAGATCCAGGTGCCGTCGTACGGCCATCCGGCCCAGGTCAGGACCTCCCAGAGGACCGCCGCGGCGATGCCACCGACGGCCGGTCCGACGAGCACGCCACGGGTCGTGCGCAGCGGCACGACCACGTGGGCGACGGCCCCGAGCAGGATCCCGCCGAGGACGGCGAAGAGGAGCTCCACGCCCGGGAGGGTCAGGCGACGAAGCCGATGCGGCGAGACTCCTCGGAGCCCACCTCGACGTACGCGAGCGACGCGACCGGCACGATGAACCGGCGGCCCTTGTCGTCCTTGAGGGACAGGTGCGTGGCCTTGGCCGCGAGGGCCTCGGACACGGCGGTCTCGATCTCGTCGGCGGTCTGGGCCGTCTCGAAACCGATCTCACGCGGGCTGTTGATGATGCCGATCTTGATGTCCACGAGGTCAGCGTAGTCGAGCGCCCCCGGGCTGCCCGGAGCGTTCGCCGCGGGCGCACACCCGGTCCCGCACCCGGTCCCCGCATCCGGCGCGGGTGGCGCGCGATGTCGGCAGCGCTGGGTACCGTACGTGCGTGCCACCGACCACCCTGACGCCCGCGCCGGACCTCAACTCGGTGTCGCGTGCGCTCGTCGAGGACCCTGCGCAGCAGGCGGTCCTGGCCCTGCCGGACGGCGAGCACGCCGCGGTGTTCGGCGCGCCGGGAACGGGCAAGACGAGCACACTGACGCGGCTCGTGGCCGACCGGATCGCCAGACCCGGTGCCGTCGACGCCGCTGGGCACGCCACCGTGCTCGCGCTCACCTCGGCCCGCATGGCGGCCACGGCGCTCCGGGACCGGCTCGCCGCTGCGGTCGACCGGGTCACACCGGGCGCGCTCGCCCGGACCGTCAACTCCCTGGCCTTCCAGGTCGTGGCGCACGCGGCGACCGTGCAGGGCCAGGACGCTCCCACCCTGCTGACCGGCGGCGAGCAGGACCGCATCCTCGCCGACCTGCTCGCCGGACACGAGCTCGACGGCGGCGGACCGGACTGGCCGGCACCGATCACCGCGGTGGTCCGCGAGCGGGCGGGCTTCCGCACGGCGCTGCGTGACCTCATGATGCGTGCGGTCGCGGCCGGCATCGAACCCGACGACATGCGGGAGCTCGGGGACGAGACCGGGCACCCCGAGTGGCGTGCCGTCGGGGACCTCGTCGACGAGTACCGCGCCACCGTGACCGCGTTCCGGACGACCGCGCTGGACGCGGCAGAGCTCGTGGCGTTCGCGACCGCGGCCGTGCTGCGGGGGGACCTCCCGCCCGCGGTGGCCGCGCTGCGTCTCGTCGTCGTCGACGACGTGCAGGAACTCGTCGAGGGCGAGATCGCCCTGCTCGGTGCCCTGGCCCGTTCCGGCGTGCAGGTCGTCGCGTTCGGCGACCCGGACATCGCCGCCTCGGCCTTCCGCGGCGCGGAGCCGGACGTGCTCGGCCGCCTCGGTCCGCGCCTCGGCGTCACCGGCGTCCGGGAGATCGTGCTCGGCACGGTGCACCGGCACGCCGGACCGGTCCGGGCGCTGGTGACCGGCGTCACCGGCCGCATCGGTACCGCCGCCGCGGGCCGACAGCGCTCCGCCGTCGCCCGGGAGGCCCGTGGCCGCTCCGACGCCGTCCTGCACCTGGAGGCCCCGAGCCGGTCCGCGATGGTCGCCGCGGTGGCGAGGCGCCTCCGCGAACACCGGCTGCTCGACGGTGTGCCGTGGCACCGGATGGTCGTCGTCACCCGCAGCGGGGCGGCGATCCCGGAACTCGTCCGGGCGCTCTCGGTGGCCGAGGTGCCGGCGACCGCGGGTGCCGCGCCCACCCGACCCCGGGACGAGACCGCGTCCCGGGCGCTCGTCGACGCGGCCGCCGTCGCCCTCGGTGTGGTGCCGCTCGACGCCCAGCTCGCGACCGCGTTCGCGACCGGACCGCTCGGCGGACTCGACACCCTGGCGATGCGACGGTTGCGGCTGGCGCTCCGGCGCGAGGAGCTGGCGGGCGGCGGGACCCGCACGTCCGACGAGCTCCTGGTCGACGCACTCGGTGCCCCGGAGCGACTCGCGACGATCGACGCGCCCTTCGCCCGCCGTGCCGCACGGCTGGCGAGGAGCTTCGCGGCCGCGCGGCACGACGCCGAGACCGGGGCGAGCATCGAGGAGGTCCTCTGGGGGCTGTGGGAGCGCAGCGGTCTCGCGGGCACCTGGCGTGCCCAGTCGGTCGCCGGAGGTGTCGGAGCGGCCGAGGCCGACCGGCACCTCGACGCCGTGGTCGGGCTCTTCACGGCCGCCAAGCGGTTCGTCGAGCGGACGCCGGACGCCCCGGCGCGCGTCTTCGTCGACGACCTCCTCGGTGCCGACCTGCCCGAGGACTCCATCGGACCGGACCGGACCGCCGGGCGGGTCCGGGTGCTGACCCCCTCGGCCACCGTCGGACTGGAGTGCGACGTCGTGGTGGTGACGGGCCTCCAGGACGGCGTCTGGCCGAACACCCGCGTGCGGGGCAGCCTGCTCGACCCGGACGGGCTCGTCCGCGCCGCCGCCGGCGTCCCGCACTCGCCGACGGACGACCGGGCGGCGGTGATCGGCGACGAGCTGCGCCTGTTCGCCCGGGCCGTGTCCCGGGCGACGACGCAGGTCGTCATCGCGACCGTCGCGAACGACGACGAGTCCCCGTCGCCGTTCGTCCGGCTCGTGCCGGTCCCGCCGGACCGACAGCCGTCGGCGCACCCGCTGTCCCTGCGCGGCCTCGCCGGCTCGCTGCGTCGGCGCGTGGTCGCGACCGGCGACTCCGAGGCGGCGTCCGCACTCGCGCGCCTCGCCGCCGAGGACGTGCCGGGGGCGTCGCCGGACGACTGGTACGGCCTGGCCGAGCCGACGACCGACGCGCCGCTCGTCGACCTCGACGCCACACCGGTCGTGCCCGAGGACGGCGACGAGCCCGTCCCGCCGACGGTGTCGGTGTCGCCCTCCCGCATCGGCACGTTCGAGGAGTGCCCCGTGCACTGGTTCGCGCAGACGTTCGGCGGCGGCGCCCCGAGCCCCGCGATGGGCATCGGGACGATCGTGCACGAGGCGATGGAGCACGCGACCGAGATCGACGTCGAGTCACTGTGGCAGCGGGTCGAGGGCCGGTGGGACGAGCTGACGTTCGAGTCGCCGTGGATCGCGGACCGTGAGCGCGCGAGGACCCGACGGATGATCGAGGGGCTCAGCGACTACCTCCGGACCACCGCCAGCGCCGGGCGACGACTGCTCGGGGCCGAGTCCTCCTTCGCCCTGGTGACCGGCCCGGCCCGGGTGCGGGGGAGCATCGACCGGATCGAGGTCGACCCCGACGGCCGGATCAGCATCGTCGACCTGAAGACCGGGCGGTCGATGCCGAGCGAGAAGAACGACATGCCGGCCCATCCACAGCTCGCCGCCTACCAGCTCGCGGTCGCCGACGGCGCGGTCGAGGGCGTCCCGGTCGGAGCGGAGACCACCGACGCCCGGCTCGTCTTCGTGCAGAACCCGAAGGGCGCGCACGCGTACTCGGAACGGACCCAGCGCGCGCTCGACCCGGAAGCGCGCGAGGCGTACCGCGAGCGGTTGCACGGCGTCGCGCGCGGCATGGCGGGACGGACGTTCCTGGCGGCGGTCGACGAGCACTGTGACCGCGCCCGCACGGGCACCGAGTGCCGGATCCACGTCGTCGGCGAGGTGACCTGGTGAGCGCGGACGAGGCGCCGACAGCGGTGGACGGCGCCGGGACCGGTCGGACCGGGTCGGACCCCGCCGTCCCTGTACCCGGACCCGAGCACCGCGTGCCCGACGGAGCCGTCCCGCTGACACCGCGGGTCGGTGCCGACGCGATCGCGGACGCCCTCGGGAAGCCCCGACCCACCGAGCAGCAGCGGGCCGTGATCGAGTCACCGCTCGCGCCGGCCCTCGTCGTCGCCGGTGCCGGCAGCGGGAAGACCGAGACGATGGCCTCCCGTGTCGTCTGGCTGCTCGCGAACGGGTTCGTGCAGCCGGACCAGGTGCTCGGCCTGACCTTCACCCGCAAGGCCGCGGGCGAGCTCGGCGTGCGCATCAACGACCGGATCGCCGCGCTCGAGGACGCCGGGCTCATCGCTGCCGGCGACGCCTTCCTCGCGCCCACGGTGTCGACCTACAACGCCTTCGCCAACGCCGTCTTCCGCGAGAACGCCCTGCTCGTCGGCCGGGACGGCGAGTCACAGGTGCTCACCGAGCCGTCCGCCTGGCAGCTCGCCCGTCGGGTCGTCGTCGCCGCACGGGACGACCGCCTGGCCGGGCTCGACCGCAACGTCGACACCGTCACCGCGGCCGTGGTGGCGCTCGCCGGGGCCGCGTCCGAGCACCTCGTGGACCCGGCGGACCTCCGTCGGTTCGCGATCGACTTCGGGGAGCTCCTGGAACTGCCCGGCTCGACCAGGGGCACGCCCTACAAGGCCGTCACCGACGCCGTCGCCGCGATCGGGTCGCTCGAACCCCTGGCCGACCTGGTGGAGGAGTTCCGTCGGCAGAAGGTCGACCGCGGCTTCGTCGAGTTCTCCGACCAGATCGCCCTGGCGCTCGCCGCGGCCGACGCCGCCCCGCGGGTGGCCGCCGACCTCCGAGCCCGCTTCGCGGTGGTGCTGCTCGACGAGTACCAGGACACCTCGGTCGTGCAGACGCGCTTCCTCGCGCGGCTGTTCCGGGACCACCCGGTGATGGCGGTCGGGGACCCGCACCAGTCCATCTACGGCTTCCGCGGAGCGAGTGCCGCGAACCTCGCCCGGTTCCCGGCGGACTTCGGCGCGCCCGCCGCCGACCCCGTCGTCACCTACGCCCTGTCGACGAGTTGGCGGAACCCCGTCGACGTGCTCGCCGCGGCGAACGCGGTCGTCTCCCCGCTCTCCGCCGCGTCCGACGTCCGGGTGGAGCAGCTCGCACCGCGACCGGGAGCGGACCGCGGCACGGTGGCGGTCGCCTTCCCGGAGACCCTGCCCGACGAGGCGGACGCCGTCGCCGCGTGGTTCGCGGACCACCGCGGGCGGAACCCGGACGGCTCGATGGCGCTCCTGCTGCGCGCCCGGAAGGACCTGGCGGCGTTCACCGCAGCGCTGGCCGCCCGCGGGGTGCCGTACCACGTGCTCGGGACGGGTGGGCTGCTGCAGCGGCCGGAGATCGTCGACCTGGTGGCCTGCCTCCGCGTGCTGCACGACCCGGCGGCGGGCAACGACCTCATCCGCCTGCTCGCCGGTGCCCGGTGGCGGGTCGGCGCGGCGGACATCGTCGCGCTGCACGGTCTCGCGCGCTGGTTGTTCGGCCGCGACCACACGCACAAGCGCCTCGACGACGACGTCACCGCGGCCTTCCGGACGTCCGTCGCCGCGGGGGAGCAGGGCTCCGTGGTCGACGCGCTCGACTTCGTCACGACCGCGCCCGACGACCACTCCGCCCTCGCCGACATCAGCCCGGCCGGCCGCGAGCGGATGCGCGCGCTCGGCGCCCAGCTCGCCACGCTGCGCTCCCGTGCTGGCGGGGACCTGGTCGACTTCGTCACGCTCGTGGTGCAGGAGATGCGGCTGGACATCGAGGTCGCCGCGCACGAGCAGGGCGGGTCGGCGTACCTCGACGCCTTCGTCGACGAACTGAGCGGCTTCGTGCAGACCGACGATCGTGCCGACCTCGGCGCCTTCCTCGGCTGGATCGACGCCGCAGCCCGCCGCGACGACATGGGGCCGCGGTCGGAGGAACCCGAGGGCGGGACCGTCCAGATCCTGACGATCCACGGCTCGAAGGGCCTGGAGTGGGACGCGGTCGCCGTGCCGCGGATGGTCGAGGGCGCCCTGCCCGCCCGGCCCCAGGAGGGGTCGACGGGGTGGCTCGGGTTCGGCCGGTTGCCGTACGAGTTCCGCGGCGACGCCGAGGAACTGCCCCGTCTGGCCTGGCGCGGGCAGGAGACCCAGAAGGACGTCGTCACGGCGATCGACGCCTTCAAGGACGAGGTCCGGGCGCGGAACGAGGACGAGGAACGCCGCCTGACCTACGTGGCGCTGACCCGCGCGAAGCACGAGCTGCTCGTCACCGGGTCCTCGTGGTCGACCGGGGTGAAGCCGACGGCCCCGAGCCGGTACCTGCTCGACCTCGTCGACGCCGGGGTACTCCCCGCCGACCGGATCCCGGAGGGCACCGCGCACGAGTCGAACCCGCTCGGCGACCAGGGAGCGACGCAGACCTGGCCACACGTGCCGTTCGGCTCCCGCGGTCCGCGGGTGCTCGCCGCCGCGGAGCGCGTGCGCAACGCGAACCCCGGCGCCGCCGGTCGCCACGCCGCCGACATCGACCTGCTGCTCGCGGAACGCCGGGCGGCCCGGTCGGCCGCGCACGCGGTGGTCGTCCCGCACCGCGTCCCGGCGTCCGGTTTCAAGGACTACCTCGGCGAGCCGGACCGCGTCGCCGAACGGCTGCGCCGTCCGATGCCCGAGCGGCCGTACCGGGCCACCCGCCTCGGCACCCTGTTCCACCAGTGGGTCGAACAGCGTGCCCGTGGCGGTGGCGCCGCGGCGCCGCTCGGCGGGTGGGACGGCGGGCTCGACGCCTGGGCCGGCGAACTCGACCTCGACGTCGGGGAGACCGCTCCCGCCACCGACGGTGACCTCGCCGTCACGGACGACGACGCCCGACGGCTGGCCGACTTCCAGGAGGCCTTCGCCCGGTCACGCTGGGCGGGTCTGACGCCCCTCGAGGTCGAACGCGAGATCCACATCCCGTTCCTCGGGCACAGCGTCGTGTGCAAGCTCGACGCCGTCTACGAGATCGACGGGCGGATCGAGGTGGTCGACTGGAAGACCGGCAAGGCCCCGACCGGTGCCGAGGACCTGGAACGCCGGCAGGTGCAGCTCGCGCTGTACCGGGTCGCGTACGCCGAGTTCACCGGCCGGCCGATCGAGGACGTCGACGCGGTGTTCTACTTCGTGGCGGACGACCTCGAGGTCCGACCGACGTCGCTGCTCGACCGTGCCGGGCTGGAACGCGCCTGGCGGGACGCGATCGGCTGAGGCGAGCCGCGCCTCCAGGCCGGATCAGCCGTGCCGGCGCTCGGTGGAGGAGAGCAGCTGCTCGACCTCGCCGATCTCCATCGTCTCCGGCGACACCGCCTGCAGCGGTGCGGCCGACGGTGCGTGGACGGCCTCGGCCAGGCGGTGCATCATCGCGACCGCGTCGTCGACGACCTCGGTGCTCTTCACCTGCACGCCGTGCAGCAGCCACTGGGCGGTCTCGAGCTCGTGGTGCACGCGGGCGCGTTGCCCGAGCTGCCGGTCCCGACCGCCACCGCCGGCGGTGTAGGCGCTGAGGACCGTGTCGAACGCCTCGCGGCGGCCGGCGAGCACCCAGGCCAGGTCCTTCGCCGGGTCGCCGAGGCGGAGTTCGCCCCAGCCGAGCACGCCCGTGACCTCGTCGCCCTGCACGAGCAGCGAGTCGACGCCGAGCGAGCCGTGGACGACGGTCGGCGTGAACTGCCAGAGCTGCTGGTCGCGCGCGGCACCCTCCCAGCGCTCCTGGAGCGCGGCCGGCACGAGCTTCGTCGCGACGGCCCGGTCCATCACGGAGACCGCGGAGCGGAGCACCTCGAAGGGCGTCAGGGACGGCAGGCCGGCGTCCGTCACGAAGCTCGTGGGCAGGACGTGGAGCGCGGCGACCGCGCGGCCGACGCTGGTCGCCAGCTCCGGACGTTCCGTCAGGTCACGGAGCGCGGGGTGCTCGCCCTCGACGAACGTGGTGAGGATGGCGCGGGTCGACCCGATCGGCGCCTGTCCGCGGTACTCCGGGACGGCGAACGGGAGGCGCGTGCGGATCCCGGCGCTGAGCGCGCGGATTGCCACCAGGTCGGCGGACTGGCGGGCCTCGGCGCGCTGGTTCCGGGGCCGGCGGATCGCCGAGCTGTGGCCCTCCGCGTCACGGACGACCGCCGACTCGTAGTCACCGGCGGCCACCGAGCCGAGCGTGCGCGTCCCGGTCAGGACGAGCCCGGGCACGGCCGTCGTCGCCAACGCGGCTAGAGTGAACTGCGATCCCGCCATGCCCATCAGGGTAGGTCCGCGGCACACCTGATCGGTGCGCGCCACGCTGACCCGGGACGTGTCGACCACGAGGAGATCCGCGTGACCGTGGAGTTCGCCGCCCGGCTGCCGCTCGCCCGCAACGAGCTCGACCGCGATGCCGAGTACCGCGCCACCCCCGACCTCGACCGCGTGCTGCGGGACGACCCGGCGACGCGGTTCCTGCCCGTCCACGCCGGCGCGATGCTCCGGGGCGGCGACGGCGCGCTCCGCTTCGTCGACGCCGGACAGGTACCCGAGGACGCGACGCTGCTCTACCTCGGACGCGCGGTCGCCGACGCCGCCGACGCTCCGGCCGGCACCCGCTTCGTCGCGGCGCTCGTCGACGACGACGCTGCAGCCGCCATCGAACCGGACACTGCGGCGTGGGAGAACCTGCGCATGTTCGGCACCGAGCTGTCCGCCCGGGACCAGGGCCTCGCGGTCGAAGCGGTCGCGATGGCGAACTGGCACGCGGTGCACGGCTTCTCGCCGCGGACCGGCTCGGCGACCGAGTCGACCTCGGGCGGGTGGGTCCGCCGCGACCCCGAGGGGCACCAGCACTTCCCGCGGACCGACGCGGCGATCATCGTCGGCATCACCGACGGCGAGGACCGCATCCTGCTCGGCTCGAACGCCGCCTGGGACGCGAACCGGTACTCGCTGCTCGCCGGGTTCGTCGAGCCGGGGGAGTCGCTCGAGGACGCCGTCCGGCGTGAGGTCTTCGAGGAAGCGGGCGTCACCATCGAGGAACCGGAGTACCTCGGCTCGCAGCCGTGGCCGTTCCCGGCGTCGCTCATGGTCGGGTTCCGCGCACGTGCCGTCGACGGCGACCCCTCCGCCGCCCGGCCGGACGGGGTCGAGATCCTCGACGTCCGCTGGTTCTCCCGCGACGAGATCCGCGAACAGGCCGGGGACACGATCCTGCTGCCCGGCCGGACCTCGATCGCCCGCGTGATCATCGAGGAGTGGTACGGCGGGCCGCTCGACCTGCCGTGACGGACGCACCCGGCGCTGGCGAGCCGTCGACCCCGACCCCCGACGCGCTGCTCGCCGCACTCGACGCCGAGCAGCGGACGGTCGCACGGACGCTCCTCGGTCCGGTGGCCGTGCTGGCGGGCGCGGGGACCGGCAAGACCCGCGCGATCACGCACCGCATCGCCTACGGGGTCGCGACCGGCACGTACTCGCCGAACCACGTCCTCGCGCTGACCTTCACCACCCGGGCGGCGGGAGAGCTGCGCTCGCGGTTGCGCGCACTCGGCGCCGGAGCCGTCCAGGCCCGGACGTTCCACGCCGCGGCGATGTCCCAGCTCGGGTACTTCTGGCCGGACACGGTCGGCGGGCACGCCCCCGGGCTCGTCGAGTCCAAGGGCCGGATGATCGCGCACGCCGCGGACACCATCGGCCTGCGGGTCGACACCCCGACGCTCCGCGACCTGGCCGGCGAGGTCGAGTGGCGCAAGGTGCGGCGGCTCACGTACGACGAGTACGAGTCCGCCGCGACCGAGCGGACGATGCCACGCGACACCTCGCCGTCCCGCGTGGTCGACCTCATGCGCGCGTACGAGCGGCTCAAGGACGACCGTCGGCAGATGGACTTCGAGGACGTGCTGCTCGCGACCCTCGGCATGGTGGAGTCCGAGCCCCGGGTGGCGTCCTACGTGCGCCAGCAGTACCGGTTCTTCGTGGTGGACGAGTACCAGGACGTCTCGCCCGTGCAGCACGACCTGCTCCGCGCGTGGCTCGGCGGTCGGGACGACCTGTGCGTGGTCGGTGACGCCAGCCAGACGATCTACTCGTTCACCGGCGCGTCCAGCCGCTACCTGCTCGGGTTCGGCTCGGAGTTCCCGCGCGCGTCCGTGCTCCGGCTCGAACGGAACTACCGCTCCACCCCAGAGGTCGTGCACGCGGCGAACGCACTCATGCGCGGGCAGCCGGGGGCGCTCGACCTCGTCGCGCAGGAGACCGCCCCTGGTCCGGAGCCGACGGTGCTCGCCTGCGCGCACGACGGGGACGAGGCCGCGACGATCGCCCGCCGCATCACCGAGCTCGTGGACGGCGGGGCGGCGTACGGCGAGTGCGCCGTCCTGTACCGCGTCGGCGCGCAGTCCGCGGCGATCGAGTCGGCGCTCGCCCGCAGCGGGATCCCGTACCGGGTGCAGGGCGGGAAGCGCTTCTTCGACCGCCCGGAGGTGAAGCTCGCCGTGCACCACATGCGCGGCGAGGCGGTCCGGCAGACCGACGACGAGCTGCTGCGCCGGGTGGAGCTCGTGCTGCAGATCAGCGGGTGGACGCGCACCCCGCCGGAGGGCACCGGTGCCGTGCGTGAGCAGTGGGAGGCCCTGCAGGCGATCATGCAGCTCGCCGAGTCCGCGCCGGCCGGGACGACCATGCAGCAGTTCACGGCCGACCTGGTGGACCGTGCCGCGACCCACCACGAGCCGGAACTCGACGCCGTCACGCTCGCGACGCTGCACTCGTCGAAGGGCCTGGAGTGGCCGCACGTCGTGCTCGCGGGCGTCGCCGAGGGGCTGCTGCCGATCTCGTACGCGACGACCGACGACGGCGTCGACGAGGAACGTCGGCTCTTCTACGTCGGCATCACCCGTGCTCGTCGTTCCCTGACGCTGACGTGGTCCGGTCAGGGGTCCACACGGGGTGGGGCCCGGGTGGCGAGTCGGTTCCTGGCAGCCCTCGGCACGCACACCGCGGATGCGGAGCGACCCGCCGCACCGTGACCGACAGGTCCGTCCGGTCCACCAGGAGCTGCTGCGCGTCCGGGTACTGGGTCACCAGGGGGAGCCGCTCGAGGACCAGCCGGGTCACCGTCGTGGCGACCGTCGCAGCCCGGTAGGGCGACAGTGCGGCCACGGGACGGCCCCAGACCTGCGCGGCGATCGCCGGCCAGGCGGGGTCCGCGTCGGTGCGCTCGAGTTCCACGCACTGGAGGCACGGCCCGGCTCCCGGGACCAGGAACGGCCCGACGCGGACGCGTCCGTCGCCCACCACCACCGGCAGGTGCGGGACCGACCGGCGACACCAGGCGGCCCGGACCGTCGGGTCGGTCACGTGGTCGGCGACCAGGACGGCGAGCGTCGGCGGCGGGTCGGGCTCGGGGACCGGACCACCGCGCGGCACCGACGTCCGCACGACGGTCACGCCGTCACCGGTGAGCATCCGGTCGAGCTCCTGCGCGAGCGGCCCGGCACCGGACACCTCGACCCGGGCAGCCGGCTCCGCGCCCAGGTCGACCAGGGCCGGAGCGGCGTCCCCGAGCAACCGGGCCGCGACGGCGGGTGGGCACCCGACGCTCCGGGCGACCCCGGCCATCGCGTCCCGTCCGGTCTCGCTCCGGAGCGCGCAGAGGAAGCGCTCCTCGGCCGTCGTCGGGACGGTGACCAGCGCGCGCGGCGGGTCGACCCCGAGCTGGACCGTGCACGGATCGCGCCAGATGAACTCGAGCGTCGGGTCGATGCGGATGCCCATGCGTCCACGCTGGCGCAGGCACCGCCGACGGGGCAGTCCGGACGCCGATCTGTGGACAAGACGAGGCGGGCCGGACGGTCGGGACGCAAGGCGGGTCGCGCCTCCCGTCCCGACAGGGTTACTAGTGCCGCGGTCCGCCCTGCGGGTCGCCGTCGGCGGGCCCGGCCGTCGGGCCGTCGCCGGAGTCCTCGATGCCGGAGTCCTCGATGCCGCCGTCCTCGTCCTCGTGCGGACGGTCGGCGGTGGTGTCGTTGAGCAGGTCCTCGAGCGCTCGGTCGAACGCGTCGTCCTCCGGCGTCTGCGACGGGTCGCGGAGCCGGGCGACCAGGGACTCCGGCGCGTCGATGTCGTCCGAACCGGGCACCAGGTCGAACGCGGCCCAGAGCGCGTCGCGCTCGCCGGCACCGAGTTCGTCGGTGACCCGCTGCCACATCGCGGCCGCTTCACGGAGTCGGCGCGGGCGGAGTTCGAGACCGACCAGCGTCGCGAAGGCGGACTCGGCCGGGCCTCCTGCGGCGCGACGACGTCGCACCATCTCCGCGATCGCGCCGGAGCGGGGGAGACGGGCGGTCGCGGCGGCCGTGACGGTGTCGACCCATCCCTCGACGAGCGCGAGCATCGTCTCGAGTCGGGCGAGGGCAGCGTCCTGCTCCGGGGTCCGCGGCGGGATGAGCGCCCCGGAGGCCAGCGCGTCCCGCAGCTGCTCCTGGTCGGTCGGGTCGATGCCCGACAGGGACTCCTCGACCCGGTCGAACGGGATGTGCACGCCCTTGGCGTACTCCGTGATCGACGAGATGATGTGCAGCCGCAGCCAGCGTGCCGAGCGGAACAGTCGGGCGTGGGCGAGCTCGCGGACGGCGAGGTAGATGCGCACCTCGTCGGCCGGGACGTCCAGGCCCTCGGCGAACTCGGCGACGTTCTGCGGCACGAGCGCGGCGACCTGCTCGTCGAGGAGCGGGACGCCGACGTCGCCGCCGGAGACGACCTCCTTGGCGAGCTGCCCGACGACCTGGCCGAGCTGGATCGCGAAGAGCGCACCGCCGACCCCGCGCATGGCCTTCGAGACGTCGCCGAGCATGAGCTTGAGCTCCTCGGGCGCGCGCTGGTCGATCGCCTCGGTGAGGGCGGTCGCGATGCTCGACGCCACGGGCTCGGCGATCTGCGACCACACGGGTGCGGTCGCCTTCGCCCACTGCTCGCGCGTGTAGACGCTCGGTGTCGAGGTGAGTTCCGCGACGGTGGTCACCTCGTCGAGCCAGAGCGCCGCGACCTGGAAGGCCTGCGCCGCTGCCTGCGCGGTGGCGGGGTCGAGCGGCTGCTCGCCCTCGCGGGCGATCGTGGCGGCGCGTTCGGCCGTCACGGTGAAGTCGATGCCGTCGCCGCCGTCCTGCGCGGCCCGCTGGAGCTGGCTCATGAGGTTCGCGACGAAGGTCGGGTCGTTCGGCAGGCCGGCGGCTCCGGCGAGCTGCGACGGGTCGATCTGGCCCTCGCCGGACAGGAGCTTGCGGAGCATCTCCCGGAAGTCGTCGTCCGGCCCCGGCTGCGGTTGATCAGGCATGCCGACTACGCTAACCGCTGCCCGTGAGGCCGTGCCTGGGACCGGCCCGGGCAACCGCCCGTCCGGCTGCGCCGTGGGCGAACAGCCTCCGGAAGGACCCGTGTGACCCTCTTCGCCCCCGCCCCCCGTCGTCGCTCGCGCTCACGGACGGTCGGCTGGGCCTTCGTCGTCGGCGCCCTCGTCCTGGCGGTCGTCGCGAGCCTGCTGCCGAGCCCGTACCTCATCGAGATGCCCGGCCCGGTGTTCAACACGATCGGCACGCAGCGGCAGGGGACCGGCAAGGACGCGAAGGACGTCGAACTCATCCAGATCGACGGGCACCGCACCTACCCGACGTCGGGCGCGCTCGACATGCTCACGGTCAGTGTGCAGGGCACGGCGACCGAACGGCCGCCGTGGACGAGCGTCATCCGCGCCCTCTTCTCGGAGTCCGAGGCGGTGGTGCCCGCCAGCGCGATCTACCCGCCCGGACGGACGACCGAGCAGGTGAACGAGCAGGACGCCGCGGACATGACGAACTCCCAGCAGTCCTCCGTCGCCGCGGCCCTCGTGCAGGAGGGGTTCGAGGTCCCGAGCGAACTCGAGGTGGGCACCGTGCAGCAGGGCTCCCCGGCCGACGGCGTGGTCCGTGAGGGGGACGTCATCACGGCGTTCGACGGCACGTCCCTCACCACGAACTCCGACGCGTCGACCCTCCGGCAGCTCGTCGCGGAGCACGGCACGAGCGCACCGGCGACGATCACCGTCGAGCGGGACGGGGCGACGCGGGAGCTCTCGGTCACCCCGCGGACCGAGCAGGGCACCGCGCTGCTCGGCGTCGGCGTGGTCGAGCACTACGACTTCCCCTTCGACGTCGACATCGCGCTGCAGGACGTGGGCGGGCCCTCGGCGGGCATGATGTTCGCGCTCGGGATCATCGACGAGATCACGCCCGGCGCGTTGAACGGCGGCGAGCACGTCGCGGGGACCGGCACGATCACCGCCGGTGGCGCGGTCGGACCGATCGGCGGCATCCGGCAGAAGCTCCACGGCGCCGAGTCGGCGGGCGCCACGGTGTTCCTCGCCCCGAAGGCGAACTGCGACGAGGTGGTCGGACACGTCCCGGACGGCCTCGATGTGTACGCGGTCTCGACCCTCGACCAGGCGGTCACCGACCTCGAGACGATCGCGGCGGGCCGGAGCACGGCCGGGCTCGAGCGCTGCACCTCCTGAGCGCCAGGCGCACTGCCGCGGTCTCCGGGCCGCCGGCCTCCCGGACGACCGGCAGGGACGGCCCGGACGGCTCGGCCGGGAGGCCCGGGGCGCGATCCTGAGATGCGGCACAGGTTCACTGTCGGCCGGGACGAATAGGATCGGCAGCACTGACGGCTCGGCCTGCCGGCGCCGCCGGTCCGACACGTCTGGAGCACAACAAGTGACGAACACCTCGTCCACCGCGGGACGGCGCTCGCCGCGTGTCCCGATCGTGGTCACGATCATCGTGCTGGCCGCACTGGTGATCGGCTTCTTCATCTTCGCCAGCCTGTACACCGACTACGCGTGGTTCGCGCAGCTCGGGTTCGAGCGCGTCCTGACCACCCGGTGGCTCGCCGGGACGGCCATGTTCGTCGCCGGCTTCCTGGGCATGGCGATCCCGGTCTGGCTGAGCATCGTCCTCGCCTTCCGGTTCCGTCCGGTCTACGCGAAGCTCAACGCGCAGCTCGACCGCTACCAGCAGGTCATCGAGCCGCTGCGCCGCGTCGTGGTGCTCGGCATCCCCGCGGTGCTCGGCGTCTTCGCCGGTCTGGCGACCGCACCGCGCTGGAACACCGTCCTCGAGTACCTCAACCGGACGCCGTTCGGCAAGACCGACCCGCAGTTCGGGCTCGACGTCGGGTTCTACGTCTTCGAGCTGCCGTTCTGGCGCGCCGTCGTGGCGTACTCGTCCGCCGTCGTGCTCATCGCCGGCCTCGCCGCGCTCGCCGCGACGTACCTGTACGGCGCGATCCGCTTCGGCGGTCGAGAGGTCCGCATCTCGAAGGCCGCGCGCATCCAGCTCGCGATCACGGCCGCGCTCTACATCGCGCTGCAGGCCGCCAGCCTCTGGCTCGACCAGTACACGGCGCTGACGAAGGACAACTCCCTCATCACGGGCGCGCAGTACACCGAGGTGAACGCGACGATCCCGGGCCGCGAGATCATGGCGGGCATCGCGGCGATCGTGGCGATCCTGTTCATCGTGACGGCGGTCATCGGCCGCTGGCGCGTGTCGATCATCGGGACCGGGCTGCTCCTGGTGTCCGCGATCGTCATCGGCGGGATCTACCCGTGGATCGTCCAGCGCCTGCAGGTCGCACCGAGCGAGCGCTCGTTCGAGTCCGCGTTCATCCAGCGGAACATCGACGCCACCCGGGACGCCTACAACGTCGCCGGGGTCCAGGAACAGGACTACGACGCCACCACCACGGCGACGACCGGTGCCCTGTCCGAGGACGCCCAGACGACGGCGAACATCCGCATCATCGACCCCAAGATCGTCTCGGACACGTACAGCCAGCTCCAGCAGTACCGGCAGTACTACAAGTTCCCCGACCAGCTCGACGTCGACCGCTACCAGGTGGACGGCAAGACCGAGGACACCGTGCTCGCGGTGCGTGACATCGACCTCGACGGCCTCGGTGCCTCGGCCACCCAGTACAACCGGACGTTCGTCTACACGCACGGCTACGGCGTCGTCGCGGCGTACGGCAACCAGCGGGCATCCGACGGCAAGCCGGTGTTCATCGAGTCGGGCATCCCGGCCGGCGACACCCTCGGCAAGTACCAGCCGCGCGTCTACTTCGGCGAGAACTCGCCGGCGTACTCGATCGTCGGGGCACCGGAGGGCACGAAGGACGTCGAGCTCGACTATCCGTCCGGCTCGGACGACGACGACGGCAACGCCACCACGACCTACGCGGCGGACGGCGGACCGAAGATCGGCAACTTCTTCAACCGCCTGGTCTACGCGGCGAAGTTCCAGTCGGAGCAGATCCTGCTGTCGAACGCCGTCAACGCCGACTCGCAGATCCTGTACGACCGTGACCCGGTCAAGCGCGTGCAGAACGTCGCGCCCTACCTGAAGCTGGACCAGGACGCGTACCCGGCGATCGTCGACAACCGCATCAAGTGGATCGTCGACGGCTACACGACGAGCAACGCGTACCCGTACTCGCAGAGCCAGAGCATGACGGACAGCATCAACGGCACCGAGTCCGGCAGCTTCCGCACCGACCAGGTGAACTACATCCGGAACTCGGTGAAGGCCACGGTCGACGCCTACACGGGCAAGGTCACGCTCTACGCCTGGGACACGAAGGACCCGGTGCTCAAGACGTGGCAGAAGGTCTTCCCGACGTCGCTGCAGCCGGTGTCCGCGATGAGCGCCGACCTGCTCGCCCACGTGCGCTACCCGACCGACCTGTTCAAGGTCCAGCGGAGCATCCTCGGCACGTACCACGTCACCAACGCGAACTCGTTCTACTCGGGCGACGACGCGTGGACGACGCCGGTCGACCCGACCTCGACCTCGACGAGCGCCGGGGACGCCGACTCGGCGGGCACCACCACCGGGACGAACGCGAACACCACGAACGCGCTCGGGACGCAGACCACGGCGACGAACCCGGACCAGCAGGACCCGTACTACCTGACGATGAAGGTGCCGGGCGCGGGCACGGCCTACTCGCTGTACAGCACCTACATCCCGAAGCAGAACTCGTCGTCGAACGCGCGGAACGTGCTGACCGGCTACCTGGCCGTCGGATCCGACGCCAGCGGGGCAGGCAAGGGCAAGAAGGGCGAGGGCTACGGCAAGCTCACGCTGCTGACGATCCCGAAGACCGACAGCATCCCCGGCCCGTCGCAGGTGCAGAACCTGTTCAACTCCGACCCGGCCGTCTCGCAGGAGCTCAACATCCTCAAGCGGGGCAACAGCACCGTCAAGCAGGGCAACCTGCTGACGCTGCCGGTCGGTGGTGGGTTCCTCTACGTGCAGCCGGTGTACGTGCAGTCCACGTCGAGTGGGTCGTACCCGCTGCTGCAGAAGGTGCTCGTGGCCTTCGGGGACAAGATCGCGTTCGAGGACACGCTCGACGAGGCGCTCGACGAACTGTTCGGCGGCAACTCGGGCGCGGCCGCGGGTGACTCCGGTGCGGCTGCGGGGAACTCGGACTCCGACGACGAGGGCTCCGACACGTCGACGGGTGGGAGCTCGACGGGCGGTGCCACCGGTGGTGCGACCGGCGGCGCGACCGGTGGGTCGTCCTCCGGCGCTGCGACGCCGGACCTGCAGCAGGCGCTGTCCGAAGCGGACGAGGCGCTCCGGGCTCGTGAGCAGGCGTACGCCGACAACGACCTGGTCGCCGCCGCCGAGGCCGACCAGCGACTGCAGGAGGCCGTCGAGGACGCCATCGCAGCGCAGGGTGGCAGCGGCTCCGACGGTTGATGCGGGCGGGCGGGGTGCTCGATTTGGCACCCCGCCCGATCCCGTGTAGTGTTTTCCATGTGCCGCGGGGTGGAGCAGTTCGGTAGCTCGCTGGGCTCATAACCCAGAGGTCGTAGGTTCAAATCCTGCCCCCGCAACCAACGCGACACGAGAAGCCCCGGTCCTCACGGACCGGGGCTTCTTCGCGTTCCGGTGCTTGTTCGCGGCCCGGCGCGGCCCGGCGCGGCCCGGCCCGGCACTCTCGCACGGTCCGCACCGCCGGATGTCCCTCGCTCGTCGTGGCGCATCGCCGCGTCCGCTGTCGCGGCCGACACGCCGGGGTGCGCCGAGTCGGCCGGGAGGCTCGGCGCCGGCTGGCACCGAGCCTCCCGGCCGTCACGGCTCCTGCGCGGACGCGGTCGCTCGCTCAGCTCGTGGCGCGTGCGCCACGGACGCCGCGACCGAGCGCGTCGATGCGCGCGAGCTCGTCCGAGGTGAACGTGACGTCAGCGGCCGTGACGTTCTCGGCGACGCGCCCCGGGTTCCGCGATCCCGGGATCGGGACGATGTCGTCGCGCTGCGCCAGGATCCACGCGAGCGCCAGCTGCGAGAGGGAGACGTCCTTCTCCGCAGCGAGCTCGGTGAGCCCTGCGACGACCGCGGTGTTCGCGTCCCAGTTCTCCGGGGCCCACCACTCCAGCCACTGGCGGATGTCGTCCTCCGCGTAGGCGCTCCGCGGTCGCACTGCGCCGCTGAGGAAGCCGCGTGCCAGGGGTGAGTAGGCGACGAGACCGACGCCGAGCTCGTCGACGACCGGGAACAGGTCCTCCGACTCGCGGGCGAAGACCGAGTACTCGGTCTGCAGCACGGAGATCGGGTGGACCGCGTGCGCCCGGCGGATGTTCTCGGCGTCGGTGTTCGACAGGCCGAGGTAGCGGACCTTGCCGGCCTGCACGAACTCCTGCATGACGCCGACGACGTCCTCGACCGGGACCTGCGGGTCGTGCACGTGCTGGTAGAGCAGGTCGATCGAGTCGGTGCCGAGGTTCCGCAGACTGGCGTCGACGACGTCGCGGATGTGGTCGAGCTGCGAGTTCGGGGCGTACGTGTCCGTGAAGCCGAACTTCGTCGCGATCGTGACCTGATCGCGGATCGGCGCGAGTGCGGTGCCGAGGAGCCGCTCACCGCTTCCCCAGCCGTAGAGCTCCGCGGTGTCGAAGTGGGTGACGCCGAGGTCGTGCGCGTGCCGGATCGCGGCGACGGATTCCGTGTCGTCGCCGGGGCCGTACGCGAAGGTCGTGCCCATCGCGCCGTAGCCGATCGCGCTGACGACCAGGCCCTGTCGTCCGAGTGTTCGTTGCTGCATGTCGTCCTCCTGGAACGGATCGTGGTTCGAGTGGCACTGTACGCCGGACGTGTCAGAGGCTGTCAAGTGTGGCAGACACTGACTCAGGGGTACGATCGGACCATGAGCGAGACGGCGGAGGCACGGCCCGGACTGCGGGACATCGCCCGCGACGCAGTGCGAGCGCGCATCGCCGCGGTCGCCATCGCCCGGTTCGACGCGGAGGGGTTCGACCGGGTGACGGTCGAGCAGGTGGCTGCCGAGGCGGGCATCTCGGCACGGAGCTTCCACCGGTACTTCCCGGCGAAGGAGGACGCGGTCATCGGTGACCCGGCCCGGCACGGTGCCGCCCTCGCCGCGGCGTTCGGCGCACGTCCGGCGGACGAACCGGTCTGGAGCGCCCTGCGTGAGGCCTTCGTGGCGATGCTCGAGCACGGCAGCGACGACGATCCGGAGACCGGACGGCGCTCCGTCCGGGTGATGCTGAGCACACCGTCGCTCCGGGCGCGGAACACCGAGAAGCACCACGCCTGGGCCGAGGTGCTCCTCCCGTTGGTGGTCGACCGGCTCGGGGGGACGGACGGCGACCTGCGTGCGCGGACGGTCGTGCAGGCCGCGCTCGGGTGCTTCGACGTCTCGGTGGCGAGGTGGGCGGAGGGCGGCGACGACGTCGTGGGGATCCTGCGGCGGTCGTTCGACGTCCTCGACGTCCGGTCCTGACGGAGCCCGGCGTGGTTAGCCTGGCACCGTGACGACACTGACCATCGCCGCGGCGCAGTTCGCCCCCGGAGACGACCCAGCCGCGAACCTCGAGACCGTCCGCGCCGCCGCCGTCGACGCGGTCGCGCGCGGCGCCCGCCTCCTGGTCACGCCCGAGTACACCTCGTACTTCACCGCCGACATCGACGACCGCTTCGTCGCGGCCGCGCAGCCGCTCGACGGCTCGTTCGTCACGGGCCTCCGTCGGATCGCGCGGAGCACCGGCATCGCACTCGTCGTCGGCGTCGCCGAGGCGGGGGAGTCCCCGGGTCGGTTCCGCAACACGCTCGTCGCGATCGGTGCGGACGGCTCGGTCCTCGAGACCTACCGGAAGGTGCACCTGTACGACGCGTTCGGTTCCCGGGAGTCCGACCGCATCGAGGCCGGCGACCCCGCGCAGCTGCCCGTCGTGGAGGTCGACGGCGTCCGGGTCGGGCTTGAGACCTGCTACGACCTGCGGTTCCCCGAGGTGACGCGACGTCTCGCCGCGACGGACACCGGGGCCGCGGACGTCGTCGTGCTGCCGGCCGAGTGGGTCCGCGGTCCGGGCAAGGAGGACCACTGGCGGACCCTGCTCACGGCGCGCGCCGTCGAGAACACCGTGTGGGTGCTCGGGGTCGGTCAGGCGCCCCCGGTCGGAATCGGGGCGTCGCTGGCGCTCGACCCGACGGGCACCGCGGTCGCAGCGCTCGGCGCGGAACCGGGGCTCCTCGTGGTGACGGTGGACACCGCGGTCACGGACCGCGTGCGGGCGGTGAACCCGTCGCTGTCCCTCGGTCGTTACGCGGTGGTCCCGCGGGACTGAGCGAGCCCGGCCAGCCGTGACACGGCCTCCTCGAGGACCGACCGGCGCTTGCAGAACGCGAACCGGATGAGCGACCGGTACCCGTCGACGTGGTCGGGCCGGACGAAGGCGGACACCGGCACCCCCACGACGCCGACGAGCCGCGGGAGCTCGAGGCAGAGCGCGCGGGCGTCGTCGTGTCCGAGCGGAGCGGCGTCCGCGATGACGAAGTAGCCGGCGTCCGGGCGCAGCACCCCGAACCCGGCGGCGGCCAGACCGGTGGCGAGGAGCTCCTGCTTCGCCCCGAGGTCGGCGGCGATCCCGGCGAACACCGTGTCGGGCAGGCGGAGCCCGGCCGCGATCGCCGGCTGGAAGGGTGCCCCGTTGACGAAGGTCAGGTACTGCTTGACGGTCGTGATCGCCTCGACCAGCGCTGCCGGGGCCGTGAGCCAGCCGATCTTCCAGCCCGTCGTGTTGAAGGTCTTCCCGGCGCTGGAGATCGACACCGTGCGGTCCCGCGCTCCGGGCAACGACGCCGGCGGCACGTGGGTGCCGGCGAACGCCAGGTGCTCGTAGACCTCGTCGGTGACGATCACGGCGTCGTGGCGCTCCGCGAGCTCGACCACGGTGCGGAGCACCTCGATCGGCAGCACCCGACCCGTCGGGTTGTGCGGGGTGTTCACGAGGACCACGCGCGTCCGGTCGGAGAACGCGGCGCGGAGGTCCGCCTCGTCCGGCAGGAAGTCCGGCGCCCGGAGCGGGACCGTGACGTGCGCCGCGCCGGCGAGTCGGATGAGCGCGCCGTACGCGTCGTAGAACGGCTCGAAGGTGACGACCTCGTCACCGGGCTCGACCAGCGCCAGGAGGGTCGCGGCCAGGGCCTCGGTGGCACCGGCGGTGACGAGGACCTCCCGGTCGGGGTCGACGTCGAGCCCGTACCAGCGCGCCTGGTGCTCGGCGACGGCGGCACGGAGGTCCGGGGTCCCGCGGCCGGGCGGGTACTGGTTGGCACCGTCCCGGATCGCACGGACGGCCGCGTCGAGGACCTCTGCGGGCCCGTCCTCGTCCGGGAACCCCTGCCCCAGGTTGACGGCACCGGTCGCTGCAGCGAGGGCGCTCATCTCCGCGAAGACGGTCGGCGCCGGCACCCCGTCGGGGCCCAGCAGCATCGCTCCCTCGGCGGCTCGGAGCCACGGACCGGTCTGCCGCATGCGAGACCCCTCTCACCCTCGGGGCACCGGCCGGGAGGCTCGGCGCGCGTCGGGCCCCAACTTAGCGTCCGACCGGGGGTCGCCTCCGGTGGACATCCGGGGGACCGGCCACACAGCTGACGCATACGATCGGCTTGGTCAGCTCGCAGCTGCGCCATCAGGACCGCCCAGGTCGGTGGAGAAGACTGCAGGAGCTTTGGAAGGAGCACGTCCCGCATGAGCGACACACACCACGGACACGGCGACGACGACCGTCGCGACGAGACCACCGGCCCGGACGAGTCAGCCGGTACCCGCCACGGGCACCGCGACGCCGACGACACGGACGTGGTGGGGACGACTCCGGCGCAGGAGACCGAGCAGTTCGCTGCCGCCTCCGACCACACGGACCGGTACACCGCCCCGTACCCGACCGCAGGGTCCGCGGACGCGGCACCGACGGCCGAGTACGGCCAGTACGGCCAGTACGCGCAGCAGGGTCAGTACGGCCAGGGCGGGCAGTACGGCTCGGGTCGGTACGGCTCGGACCAGTACGGCTCGGGTCAGTACGGGAGCGGCCAGTCCGGCACCGCGCAGTACGGGCAGGACCAGTACGGCACCGCCCAGTACGGGCAGGGCCAGTACGGCACCGCCCAGTACGGGCAGGGCCAGTACGGCGAGCACGACACGTCCGGCGACACCCGGTACGGCCAGCAGGACCAGTACGGCCAGGGGCAGTACGGCCAGGGCCAGTACGGCCAGCAGGGCACGTACGGCCAGGACGCTCCCCGGTACGGCGAGCACGCGAGCGACCACCACACGGCCTCCGGTGCGAGTGCGTTCGGTGCGGCGGCCGACCAGCGGCCGGAGAACGGCCACTACTTCACCGGCGCCCCGGCCGCCACGAGCACGACCCCGCGCGACCGCTCGGGTCGGAACCGTCTCGTGCTGCCGCTGGTCGCGGCCGCCGTGATCGCCGGTCTCGTCGGCGGCGGCGCCGGTTGGGCAGCGGGCGCAGCGTCGGACGGCGGCACGGTCGTCGGTGGCTCGGGCACCTCGCAGAGCGGTGGCAACCTCACCGTGAACGACTACGACTCCGCCACCGTCGTGACCGCGGTCGCCGCCAAGGCCACCCCGTCGGTCGTCACGATCAACGTCTCCGCGAGCAGCGAGGCCGGCACCGGTTCGGGCGTCGTGCTGAACAAGGAGGGCTACATCGTCACGAACACCCACGTGGTGACGCTCGACGGTGACAGCGCGAACGGCACCATCTCGGTGACGACCTCGAACGGCAAGGTCTACAAGGGCACGCTCGTCGGCACCGACCCGACGGTCGACCTCGCGGTCATCAAGATCGACGCGCCCGACCTCACGCCGATCGACTTCGCCGACTCGTCGAAGCTCAACGTCGGCGACACCGCGGTCGCGATCGGTGCGCCGCTCGGCCTGTCGAACACCGTCACCGACGGCATCGTCTCCACGCTGAACCGCAGCATCCAGGTCACCTCGAGCGACCCGAACGCCGGCGGCGACACGAACGAGGGCCAGGGCAACAACGGCAACGGCCCGTTCGACTTCTGGGGCAACGGCGACAACGGCAGCAGCTCCGGAGCCAGCACGACCGTCTCCCTCCCCGTGATCCAGACCGACGCGTCGATCAACCCCGGCAACTCGGGTGGCGCGCTGCTCGACGACAAGGGCGCGCTCATCGGCATCAACGTCGCGATCGCCAGCGCCGGCAGTTCGGACTCGTCCAGCTCGCAGGCCGGCAGCATCGGCGTCGGCTTCTCGATCCCGTCGAACCTGGTCAAGCGCGTCGCGACCGAGATCGTCGAGAACGGCAAGGCCACCCACGGTCTGCTCGGCGCATCCGTCGGCGACGCGACCGAGGACGCGAGCGCCACGCAGGTGGGCGCACTCATCAAGGACGTCACCTCGGGCGGCGCGGCGGCCGACGCCGGGCTCCAGAAGGGCGACGTCGTGACGAAGCTCGGTGACGCCTCCATCGCGGACGCCACCGACCTCACCGCGCAGGTCCGCTTCTACGCCGGTGGTGCGACGACCGAGATCACCTACGTCCGCAACGGGGAGACCCGCACGGCGAACGTCAAGCTCGGCACGTACGACAGCTCGAACTGACCCGGGACGCTCCGGACGGGAGGCTCCCCACCAGCTGGTGGGGAGCCTCCCGTCCGTCTGCCGGTCCACGGCGGGGCGCGGCCAGGTGGCCGCCGCGGGTGCTTGATAGGCTCGGGTCCGCTCTGCGGAGCGGCCCCGGCGGGCCGTCCCGCGCCCGCCGGACCCCGAGGATCACATGCAGCACGACGGACAGACCCTGCCGGGTGTCTCCTACGTCATGCCCGTCCTCAACGAGGTGACCGAGGTCCGCGCGGCGGTGGGCAGTCTGCTCGAGCAGGACTACCAGGGGCCGTTCGAGGTCATCCTGGCCCTCGGCCCCTCGATCGACGGCACGAACGAGCTCGTCGCCGAGATGAGCGCCGCGGACCCGCGGATCCGCGCGGTCGAGAACGCGGTCGGCTCCACGCCGGCCGGGCTGAACGTCGCGATCCGGGCCTCCGAGCACCCGATCGTCGTCCGGGTCGACGCCCACAGCGTCCTGCCGCGGGACTACACGCGGATCGCCGTGCGGACGCTGCAGGAGTCCGGCGCGGACAACGTCGGCGGCATCATGCGCGCCGAGGGCCGCACCCCCTTCGAGAAGGCCGTCGCCCTGGCGTACGGCAGTCGCGTCGGCCTCGGCGGCACCCCGCACCACGTCGGCGGGCAGGCCGGACCGGCCGAGACGGCGTACCTCGGGGTGTTCCGACGGGAGCGGCTGTTCGCCGTCGGGCTCTTCGACGAGGGCATCAAGCGCGGGCAGGACTGGGAGCTCAACCGGCGCCTCCGCACCACCGGCGGCACGGTCTGGTTCACCCCCGAGCTCGTCGTCACCTACCGGCCCCGGCCGAGCCTCCGCCGTCTCGTCCGCCAGTTCGTCGCGACCGGGCTGTGGCGCGGTGAGCTCGCCCGACGCTTCCCCGCCGGCAACGGCCTGCGCTACTTCGTCCCGCCGGCGATGGTCGTCGCCGTCGCGCTCGGCCTGGTCGCCGGGCTCCTCGGTGTGGTCGGAGCGTTGCTCGGCAGTCCCGTCGCCTGGGCGACGGTCGGCTTCGCGATCCCGGCGGTCTACCTCCTCTTCGTCGTCGTCGGCGCCCTCGCGGTGTCACGACGGTCGGACCCGGCGACGCGAGCGTGGCTGCTCGTCGTCCTGCCGTGCATCCACGTCGGCTGGGGCGTCGGCTTCATCATCGGGTTCCTCACCCGGACCTCCGATCTGACCACGCACACGGGACGGTGACCGACATGGCCGACGACGACCGCGGGAACGGCGGCCTGCCGGGTCCCTCCGACAGCCGCGGGTTCGCACGCCCCACCTCGATCGCGGAACTCCGCGCCGTCGCCCAGCCGGACGAGGTCCGCGCCCGGGCGAACGCGGAGCACTGGACGGCCTCGCTGTACCTGCGGGACATCTCGCCGTACCTGACCTCGGTGCTGCTCCGGACCCGGGTCAGCGCGAACCAGGTCACCGGCCTGATGATCCTGGTCGGCTGGTCGACCGCGGCCGCACTCCTCATCCCGGGCATCTGGGGCGCGCTGCTCGCCCTCGTGCTCGGGCAGCTGCAGATGCTCGTCGACTGCTCCGACGGCGAGGTCGCGCGCTGGCGGGGCACACGGTCCCCGGCCGGCATCTTCCTCGACAAGGTCGGGCACTACACCACCGAGGGACTCATCCCGATCGCGCTCGGCGTCCGCGCGGCGACGTGGCCGATCGAGGGCGTCGACTGGATGTGGACGACGATCGGCTGCGCGCTCGGCCTGGTCATCGTGCTCAACAAGGCGCTCAACGACATGGTGCACGTCGCCCGTGCCCACGGCGGCATGGAGAAGCTCGCCGACCGCCGCGACGGGGTGACGGTGCCGTCCGGTGCCCGCCTCGCGACGCTGCGTCGGGTGGCGCGGTTCCTGCCGTTCCACCGTCTGTACCACTCGGTCGAGCTGACGATCATCACGTTCGTGGTCGCGCTCGTCGCCCTCGTCGTCGGGCACCCGCTGGCCGACCGGGTCCTGGTCGGGGCGCTCCTGCCGCTCGCGGTCCTCGCGACGGCCGGGCACTTCCTCGCCATCATCTCGTCGAAGCGGGTCCGCGCGTGATGCCGGGGACCGATCGGCGTCGCGCGGTCCCGCACCGCGAGCGGCCACGGGTCGCCGTGGTCAGCCTGACGCAGGGGACCCGGCCGGAGGACCTCCGCCGTGGCCTGGACAGCGTGCTCGCGCAGCAGGACGTCGACCTCGACGTCGTGTGCGTCGGGAACGGGTGGGAACCGGTGGACCTGCCGGACGGGGTCCGGGCGCTGGCACTGCCGGAGAACCTCGGGATCCCCGCCGGTCGGAACGCCGGGGCGGCGGCGGTCGACGGCGACTACGTGTTCTTCCTCGACGACGACGCCTCGGTGCCGTCGCCGACGTTCCTGCGCGACGCGATCGCGCTCTTCGAGCGGGACCCCTCGCTCGGGCTCGTGCAGCCGCGGGTCGTCGACGCGAGCGGCGCCGCGAACCCCCGACGCTGGGTGCCGCGCATCCGCAAGGGCGACCCGGAGCAGAGCTCTCCGGTGTTCTCGGTCTGGGAGGGCGCCGTCGTCCTGCCGATGGACGTCTGGCGCGCCGTCGGAGGCTGGGGTGCGGAGTACTTCTACGCGCACGAGGGGATCGAGCTCGCGTGGCGGGTCTGGGACGCCGGTCGTCGCACCTGGTACGCGGGGGAGCTCGTCGCGAACCACCCCGCGATCGACCCCGCTCGGCACCGTGAGTACGTGCGGCTCAACGCGCGGAACCGGGTCTGGCTGGCCCGACGGAACCTGCCCGCCGTCCTCCGGCCGCTGTACGTCGGCAGTTGGGCTGCCATCCAGGTCCTGCGCTGGTGGCGCTCCCCGCGGCGCCTCACCACCTGGTTCGCCGGCGTCGCCGAGGGGTGGCGCGCGGACTGCGGGCCGGTCCGGGTGATGGGATGGTTGACGATCGGCCGGATGACGCTCGCGGGTCGACCGCCCGTCGTCTGAGCCCCGGCGCGCGCCTCGGACTCGCCCGACCCCGACACGACCACCATCCACCGACCGACCACCACGCAGGAGCAGAGCATGGCCATCGTCAAGGACGCCCGCACCGCGATCCGTCTCGTGGCCCGCCTGCTCCGGTCGCGGAAGGTCCGCGCGCAGCTGGCCCGTCGCCTGCCCTCGGTCCCGCGGCCCGCACCGGGGTCGGTCGAGATCGCCGTGTACTTCGCCGACGGTCCCGTGAACATGTACCAGATCCGGCAGTGGTACGGCCCCCTGGCGGAGCTGGCGCGGCACCGCGGGGTCGCGATCATCTCGCGGAGCCCCGGCGCGATGCTCACGCTGCTCGACGAGTCGCCGGTCCCGGTCGTCTACGCCCGGCAGGTCGTGGACCTCGAGCGGTTCGTCGCCGAGCAGGCCCCGAAGACCGTGCTCTACGTCAACCAGAACGCCCGCAACTTCCAGATGATGCGGTACGGGCGCATGTGGCACGTCTTCGTGAACCACGGCGAGAGCGACAAGATGTACATGACGACGAACCAGTTCAAGGCGTACGACTACGCCCTGATCGCCGGTGACGCCGCCCGGGACCGACTCGCCGACGCGCTGTGGGACTACGACCTGGACGCCCGGACCATCGCCATCGGGCGTCCGCAGGCCGACCACTTCGTGGGGGAGCCGCCCTACCCGTCCGACGACCGCACCGTGGTGTTGTACGCCCCGACGTGGGAGGGTGACCGCGGCGCCGCTGCCTACGGGTCCATCGCGAGTCACGGGACGACGATCGCCGACCGTGTCCTCGCGTCGCCGCAGCACCGGCTCGTGTACCGCCCGCACCCGCGGAGCGGCGTGGTCGACCCCGCGTACAAGGCCGCGCACGAGCGGATCGTCGCTGCGATCGCGGCCGCCAACGCCGCCGACCCGTCGGCGCACCACGTGTACGACGACGGGCCGACGCTTGGCTGGCAGCTCGCGGACGCCGACGTCGCGATCACCGACATCAGCGCGATGATCTACGACCGCCTGGCCGTGGGGAAGCCGTTGCTCGTGACCCGACCGGTGTCCGCCGACGCCGAGGTGGACGAGCGCGGGTACCTGTCCGACGCCGACTGGCTGCGCGCGGACGACGCCGGGGACGTCATCGCCCGTGTGGAGCGCGCCGCGAACGACGCCGAGCAGCTCGCGCGACTCCGCCACTGGGTGCAGCGGTACTTCGGCGACACGACGCCGGGCACGGCGACCGCGCGCTTCCACGCGGCCATCGACCGCCTCGTCGCCCACTGGCACGAGGTCGCCGCCGCCCGGTCCGGTTCCTGACCGGTCCGGGCGGCGGCGGGCTCAGGGCGTGAGCCCGGGACCGGCGAGGGACATCCGCCACAGGTACTCGGACCGGTCCGGGCGACGCCACCGCACGATGACGACGCCGGTCTCCTCCGGTCCTGCGCCGAAGACGGCGAGGGACAGCCCCCGACCGGGCTCGAGCCGACGGACGACGAGCGGCGGGGAGTAGCCCGTCCCGAGGTGCGTCAGGTCGATGCCGTCGAGGGTCTCGGTACTGGTGTTGATGATCTCGTACCGCCGTGGGGCGGCCGATCGGTCGACGGTGAACGGTACTGGGTACGCGGTGGTGGGGTGGTGCATGGGCAGCACAGTAGGGGTGGGGTCCGACGCCGGGGCCCCGTCAGCCCCCCGGACGACCGGGGGCTGTGGAGCGCGGTGCGGGAGGCCCCGGTTGTGCAGGAGTGGCCTCAGGCCCCGTGGTCCGCGTTGTACCGGTCGAGGGCCTCGTCGATCGGCCCGTCGAACTGCAGGCGGCCCTTGTCCAGGTACAGCCCGCGGTCGCAGAACCGGCGCAGGTCCTTGTCGCTGTGGGAGACGAAGAACAGCGTCCGCCCGCCCGCCAGGAGCTCCTCGATGCGCTTGTAGCACTTCTCGCGGAAGGCCTTGTCGCCGACCGCCAGGACCTCGTCGACCAGGATCACCGGTTCGTCCAGCCGCGAGATGACCGCGAAGGCGATCCGGACCTTCATGCCGCTGGAGAGGTGCTTGTACGGGGTGTCGACGAAGTCGCCGATCTCGGCGAACGCGATGACCTCGTCGAACGCGGCCCGGATCTCGGCGCGGGACATCCCGTGCAGACCCGCCGTCAGGTAGACGTTGTCGCGGACGGTGAGGTCCCCGACGAACCCACCGGTGATCTCGATGAGCGGCGCGACGCCGGCCCCGACGTGCACACGGCCCTCGTCCGGGAGCATGACCTGCGCCACGAGCTTCAGCAGTGTCGACTTGCCCTGCCCGTTCCGACCCACCACGCCGATCGCCTCGCCCGGGCGCACGTCGAACGAGACGTTCCGCAGCGCCCAGAACTCGTCGGCCTTGCGTCGCCGCTGCCCGCGTCCGAACAGGTCCTTGAAGCTCCGACTCGCCCGCCGGTTCCGCTTGAACCGGATGCCGGCGTCGGTGACGGAGATCACCGGGGCGGTCGTGCTCGCGGTGACGGTCGGTTCGGTGGTGGCCATCACAGCTCCTTGAGGACGCGGTGCTCGCTGCGGCGGAAGACGACGAGCCCGACGGCCAGGACGACGGCCGTGACCACGACCGAGGCGAGCACCTCGACCCAGTCGAGCTGACCCGGGAAGAACGCCGAGCGGTAGATCCCGAAGATGCCGCTGAGCGGGTTGATCGCGGCCAGGTCGTGCAACGCCGGGGGGAGGGCCTGCGTGCCGTAGATGATCGGGGACGCGTAGAACATGAAGCGGAGCACGAGCTTCACCGCACGCTCGAGATCGCGGAAGAACACCACGAGCGGGGCCACGATGAGCCCGAGGCCGTAGACCAGGGCGGCCTGCAGCACGATCGCGAGCGGCCAGAGCACGACCTGCCAGTGCAGGTGCGCCCCGGTCGCGAGCACGAACACGGCGAGCACCGGGATGCTCAGCAGGAACTCGATCGCCTTCGACGCGTCGATGCGCGCGACCCAGATGCTCCGCGGGATCGTCGTCGAGCGGATGAGCTTCGACTCCTTGATGAACGCGCGGGTGGAGTCCGAGACGCCGCCGGTGAACCACATCCAGGGCAGCAGGGCGGCGAGCAGGAACACGATGTACGGTTCCTCGCCCACCGAGCCGCGGTGGAAGACCTGCGTGAAGACGAACCAGTAGATCGCTGACATCACCAGCGGGTCGAGGATCGACCAGAAGTACCCGAGTGCGGACGTCGAGTACCGCACACGCAGGTCGCGGACGGTCAGCAGCCAGAGCGCCTGCCGGTACCGACGGCCGGCGCCCCGGGACCGCGACGGCGACGCCGCGACTGCCGTGGCGTGCGTGCGCGTTCCGCTCATGGGTTCCCTCCGGTCGGGACCACGCCGGAGGCAGGCGACGACCAGGGGGTCCTGACGACGGTCAGGCGAACAGGTCGTTCGCGCGCTCGAGGTCCTCGGCGAAGTCGATCTCGACCGCGTACAGGTCCGAGATGTCGATCGGCGTCCAGCGTAGCCCGTCCTCGGCGATGGCAGCTTCGATGCCGCCCTCGAAGTACTCCTGGTCGTCGACCCGGCCGAGCTGGCGCACCAGGGCCTGCTTGTCGGCCGCGGAGACGTAGTTGATGCCGACTGCCTCACCCAGACCACCGACGACCTTCTTGGAGAGCTTCGCGATGAAGCCCTCGGCGTCGACCGTGTACTTGACCTCTTCGTCGGAGACCTTCTCGGTGTTGACGCTGACGAACGAGCGGCCCTCGTCGATCATGTCGGCGGCACGCACGAGCGCCATCGGGTCGAAGACGACGTCGCCGTTCATCCAGAGGACGCCGCTCTTGCCGGTCGCCTTGAGGGCACGCAGCAGGCTCTTCGAGGTGTTCGTGGAGTCGTAGGACTCGTTGTAGACGAAGTTCGCCTCCGGGAAGGCTTCGACGATGTACTCCGACTTGTAGCCGACGACGATGGTCACCCGGGCGCTCGACCCGAAGGCGGCGCGGATGTTGTCGAACTGCTGCTGCATGATGGTGCGGCCGTCGCTGAGCTCGGTGAGCGGCTTCGGCAGGCTGCGCCCGAGGCGGCTGCCCATCCCCGCTGCGAGGATGACGATCTGCGTGGTCATGCTTGTCCCTTCCGGTGTCCACCGGTGCCGGTGTCCGGGAGCTGCCCTGGCTGGGCGCGCTCCCTCTGGCGCTGGGTGGACTCTTCGAGTCTGCTCGCTGCCGGTTCGGGTTCGCAGAGAGTCCGCGCGATCCGGAGCGACACGCGCTCCGACCGGCGGATGCTCCGCGCGGCGCGGGCAGGTTTCCGAGTGGTGAACACTGCGTCGTGTCCCGGTGAATGATACGGAACCAGGCCGCGTCGGGGTACGGCTCGCCCGGCATCGTGTTCATTTCGTGACCCTGCCGGACGCGGCTCCCCGACCGGTCGGAACCGTTGGTACGGTTGGGCTCGTGTCGGCAGGAACAACGGGAGACGACGACGTGTACAGCACGTCGGACGCCACATGGACGGCCGATCAGGACGACGACGACGCGACCGCTGCCCCGGGGCCGGGCACGGGCGACCACGACGACACGGGGGACACGGGCGCACACGACGCGTCCGCGGGTGACGACATGACGGACCGGACGACCGGCAGCGCGGTGCGGGCAGGGGGCGGCGCGGAAGCCGGCGTCGCTGCTGCGGCCGCCGCCACGAGCACGCCTGCGCCGCGACCGACGAAGAAGGGCAAGAAGCGGTCCGGGCGGGCGACACGCCCACAGGGTTCGGCCGCGTCCCGGACCGCCGACGAGCGCGCGGAGCCCGAGGACGGGCGGGGCGACCAGGAGGCCCGGGAGGGTTCCGGCGCCTCCGGTGCGCCCGACCGGGCAGCGCGGACGACGAAGCGCCCCTCACCCCGGCAGAACGTGCCGCAGCAGCCCGTCGTGCTCCGCGCCGACGGCCTCGTGAAGCGGTACGGACAGACGCTCGCGGCGGACGACGTCGACCTCGAGATCCGCAAGGGCTCGATCTTCGGCGTGGTCGGGCCGAACGGTGCGGGGAAGACGACGACCCTGTCGATCCTGACGGGCCTGCTCCGCCCCGACGCCGGCACCGTCACCGTCCTCGACCACGACGTGTGGGCCGACCCGACCGCGGCGAAGCGGGCGATGGGCGTCCTGCCCGACCGGCTCCGGCTCTTCGACCGCCTGACCGGCGCGCAGATGCTGTTCTACTCGGCGACGCTCCGGGGGCTCGACGGCGCGACCGCTCGCAGCCGCAGCGCCGACCTGGCCGCGGCGTTCGGTCTCGGCGACGCGCTCGGCCGCCCGGTCGCCGACTACTCGGTCGGCATGGCGAAGAAGATCGCCCTCGCCGCCACCCTCATCCACTCGCCGCGCGTGCTGGTGCTCGACGAACCGTTCGAGTCCGTCGACCCGGTCAGCGCGACGACCATCACCGACATCCTCCGCCGCTACACCGCGGGGGGCGGCACCGTCGTGCTCTCCAGTCACTCGATGGAACTGGTCCAGCGCACCTGCGACTCCGTGGCGATCATCGTCGGCGGGAAGGTCCTGGCCGCCGGCACCATGGCGCAGGTCCGCGGGCGTCGCAGCCTCGAGGACACCTTCGTCGAACTCGCCGGAGGCCGCCCCGTCACGGAGAGCATGGAATGGTTGCACAGCTTCTCCGGCTGAGGGCCGACCTGCTCGCGGGCGAGGTCCGCGGGGGAGCCCGACGGTCCGTGGCCGTGGTGGTCGGCAGCCTCGTCGCACTCGTCGTCGCCGTCTGGGTCGCGTCCGTCTTCGGCGGCCTCCGTGGAGCGGACCCCGCGGTCGCCCGCGCCGTCGTGGTCCTGGTCGGGGCCGCCGTCGCCGTCGGGTGCACCTTCGTGTCCCTCGCCGTCGGGGTCGCGGACCCGCTCGACCCGCGACGCTTCCTCGTGCACGGCATCTCCCGCCGGGACCTCGCCGTCGGACTCGGCCTGGCCGGACTCCTCGGCGTCCCGGTGCTCGCGGTGGCGGTGCTCGCCGTCGGCCAGGTGGTGACGTGGAGCCGTGGAGCCGGGCCGGCGCTCCTCGGGGTGCTCGCCGCGGTCCTGGTCATCGCGACGAACGCCCTGCTCATCCGGGTCGGCAGCACCGTCGGCGCCTGGCTCTTCGCCGCGCACCGCGCCCGGGACGCCGCCTGGTTCGTGACGTTCGTCGTGGTCGTGCTGTCGGTCCCGACGGTCCCGCTGCTGCTCCGCCCGGCGTGGGTCGAACCCGCTGGCCCGGAACTGCAGCGCGTCGCGGACGTCGCCGGCTGGACGCCGTGGGGAGCGGCGTGGGCCGTCCCCGCGGACGCCGCGAACGGGGACGTGGGGTCGGCCGTCGGCAAGCTGCTGGTCGCGCTCGTCGTCGTCGGGCTGCTCGCCCTCGCCTGGTGGGCCCTCGTGGGGCGGCTGCTCGTCACGGTCCAGGGCCGGAGCCGGAGCCGGCACTACCGCACCCTCGGCTGGTTCGACCGGCTCGGTGCCACCCCGTTCGGCGCGGTCGCCGCCCGGGCGCTGACGTACTGGGGACGGGACCCGCGCTACCGGAGCTCGTACCTCATCCTGGTGTTCGTGCCGCTCGTGGTGGTGCCGCTCGGCGTGGCCGGTGTGCCGTGGGCATGGACCGCGCTCGCGCCGCTGCCGCTCATGGCGCTCATCGCCGGGTTCCTGCCGCACAACGACGTCTCGTACGACAACACGGCCGTCTGGCTGCACGTCGCCTCGGGTGCCCCGGGGTGGACCGACCGCCTCGGGCGTCTCGTGCCGCTCATCGTCGTCGGTGTCCCGCTGCTCGTCCTCGGTGCCGCGGTGTCGGCTCGGCTGTACGGGGACCCGGACGCGTTCCCGCTGCTCGTCGGTGTCTCGGCGAGTGCGCTGCTCGGCGGGCTCGGCCTGTCGAGCGTCGTGTCGGTGGCTCTGGCCTACCCGACGGTCCGACCGGGCGACCACCCCTTCCACCAGCCCCAGGCGGCGGGTGCCACGGCGACGGTCGCACAGACGCTGATGGTCCTCGGCACGCTGGCCTGCATGGTCCCGGCCGGGTGGTCGGCGGTCCACGTCCTGCTCGACGGCGGCGACCCGTGGCCGGCGATGTGGATCGGCGCGGGCGTCGGCCTGGCGGTGCTCGTGCTCGGGGTCGTCGTCGGCGGCGCGGTGTTCGACCGACGCGGCCCGGACCTCCTGGCCGCCGCGCAGCGGAACTGACCGTCCGCAGGGTCCTCGACGAGACCGGAGGGCAGCGCGTCCGCGGACGGCGACGTACGCTGGTGTCATGAGCACGACGGAACCCGGTGGTGGCGGCCTCGACGTGATGGACCGCGAACTCGAGAAGCTCCTGGAAGAGGAGGCGATCGAGCCCGGCGACCACGAGCGGTTCTCGCACTACGTCAAGAAGGACAAGATCCTCGAGTCCGCCCTGACCGGCAAGGCCGTCAAGGCGCTCTGCGGCAAGAAGTGGATCCCGGGCCGCGACCCGGAGAAGTTCCCGGTCTGCCCGGACTGCAAGGCCATCTACGAGAAGATGAAGTCCGAGTAGGACCCCCGCCGCCCGGCGCCCGCCCGCTCAGATGACGACCGTCGGGATGGCCGGATCGCCGCGACCGATGCGCTCGGCGTCCGCCGGCAGCTCGGCCTTCGCGCGCTTGTGGTGCGCCCGGGCTGCCTCGACCCCGGTGGCGCCGAGGAACGCGGGGTCGACCTCACCGGAGGTCACGACGGGGACGAGCAGGTCCCGCTCGTCGGGTCCGACGGATCCGGAGGTCAGCACGACCTCGGCGGTCGCGATCCCGTTGCGCAGGCGCCGGCCGGCCTCCTTGCGGCCGCCCGTGGACGCCTTGTCGGCCGACTTCTTCGCCACCGGGACCCACTCGCCGGCGGGGGAGTGGTGCGCGACGAGCTTGAACACCATGCCCGCGGCGGGGTGCCCGGAGCCGGAGACGACGGACGTGCCGACGCCGTACGAGTCCACCGGGGCGGCCCGGAGCGCGGCGATCGTGTACTCGTCCAGGTCGTTCGTCACGGTGATCTTCGTGCTGGTCGCCCCGAGCCGGTCGAGTTGGGCGCGGACGCTCGCGACGACCGACGGCAGGTCGCCGCTGTCGATGCGGACGGCGCCGAGCTTGCCGTTCGTCAACCGGACGGCGGTGTCGACGGCGGCCTCGATGTCGTAGGTGTCGACGAGCAGCGTCGTGCCGGTGCCGAGCGCGTCGATCTGCGAGCGGAACGCAGCCTCCTCGGTGTCGTGCAGGAGCGTGAAGGCGTGCGCGGCCGTGCCCATCGTCGGGATGCCCCACGTCCGCCCGGCCTCCAGGTTGCTCGTGGCGCCGAATCCCGCGATGTAGGCGGCACGGGCGGCGGCCACGGCGTTCCACTCGCCGGTGCGGCGGGAGCCCATCTCGGCGAGCGGGCGTCGGTCGGCGGCGGACACCATCCGGGCGGCTGCGGAGGCGATGGCCGAGTCGGCGTTGAACACGCTCAGCGCGAGCGTCTCGAGCATCACGGCCTCGGCGAAGGTGCCCTCGATCTGCAGCACGGGGGAGTTCGGGAAGAACACCTCGCCCTCGCGGTAGGCGCGGACGTCCCCCCTGAAGCGGTAGTCGGCGAGCCAGCGTGCCGTGCCCTCGTCGATGACGCGGCGGTCCCGGAGGAAGCCGATCTCCTCGTCGCCGAAGCGGAACTCGGTGAGCTGGGTGAGGAAGCGCCCGAGTCCGGCCGCGACGCCGTACCGGCGCCCGTCCGGCAGGCGGCGGGCGAACACCTCGAAGACGCAGCGGCGGTCGGCGGTGCCGTCCTTCAACGCGGCGTCGACCATGGTGAGTTCGTACTGGTCGGTCAGGAGCGCGGTGGTCACGCGTCCGACCCTACCCAGCGGGCCCGCCGCCCGGCCAGGGACCGCCGGGAGGTCCGGTGCGCGTCCGCCCCGTCGGTGGCGTCGGTACGCTGGTCACCGTGACGGATGCACCGATCGGAGTCTTCGACAGCGGCGTCGGCGGGCTCACGGTGGCCCGGGCGATCATCGACCAGCTGCCCCGCGAGAGCGTCCGCTACGTCGGGGACACCCTGCACTCGCCGTACGGCCCGAAGCCGATCGCGGACGTCCGGCGGTACGCGCTGCAGGTGATGGACGACCTCGTCGACCAGGGCGTCAAGGCACTCGTCATCGCGTGCAACACCGCGTCCTCGGCGGTGCTCCGGGACGCCCGCGAACGGTACGAGCAGGCGACGGGCATCCCCGTCGTCGAGGTCATCCAGCCCGCGGCCCGCGCGGCCGTCAAGCAGACCCGCACCGGACGGATCGGGGTCATCGGCACGATCGGCACCATCGCGTCCCGCGCCTACGAGGACGCCTTCGCGGTCGCCGCCGACGTCACCCTCACCACGGCCGCGTGCCCGCGGTTCGTCGAGTTCGTCGAGGCGGGCGACACCTCGTCCGCCGAACTCCGCGAGGTCGCCGCCGGGTACCTCGCCCCGGTCCGGGACGCCGGGGTCGACACCCTCGTCCTCGGCTGCACGCACTACCCGCTCATGTCGGCCGCGATCCAGTACGTGATGGGGCCGGACGTCACGCTCGTCTCCAGCGCCGAGGAGACCGCGAGCGACGTCTACCGCCGCCTGGTCGAACACGGGCTCGAGCGCACGAGCACCGAGCCGCCGAGCCACTCGTTCGAGGCCACCGGTGCCGACCCCGACGGCTTCGTCCGGCTCGCCCGTCGCTTCCTCGGACCCGAGGTCGCCGCCGTCGGCCACCTCGAGACCGGCACCATCACGCTCCCACGCGCCCTGCGCTGACCTTGCCCGGCCCGCCACCCGGCGGGCGCGCGACCGACCGGACCACCCGCACCGAGCCTCCAGGCCGGACCGAGAGGAACACCATGAACGCCACCGACGGACCCGTCCGCATCGACGGTCGGACGACCACCGACCACCGCCCCGTCACGATCGAACGCGGCTGGAGCAGCCAGGCCGAGGGCAGCGCGCTCATCTCGTTCGGGAACACGAAGGTGCTGTGCACCGCCTCGTTCACGAACGGCGTCCCGCGCTGGATGGCCGGCAAGGGCACCGGCTGGGTCACCGCCGAGTACTCGATGCTCCCGCGGTCGACGAACGAACGCATGCAGCGCGAGTCGATCAAGGGCAAGGTCGGCGGTCGCACGCACGAGATCTCGCGACTGATCGGCCGGTCGCTCCGCGCGGTCGTCGACATGAAGGGCCTGGGTGAGAACACGCTCGTCCTCGACTGCGACGTGCTGCAGGCCGACGGCGGCACCCGCACGGCGTCGATCACCGGCGCGTACGTCGCGATGGCCGACGCGATCGAGTGGGGCCGGTCGAAGGGCTTCATCGGCAAGAGGGCGACGCCGCTGACGGACAGCGTGCAGGCGATCTCGGTCGGGATCGTCGGCGGGGTGCCGATGCTCGACCTGGCGTACGAGGAGGACTCGCGCGCCGACACCGACATGAACATCGTCACGACCGGGTCGGGGAAGTTCATCGAGGTGCAGGGCACGGCGGAGCACGCGCCGTTCGACCGCGAGGAGCTCGACGCGCTGCTCGACCTCGGACTCGCGGGCAACGCCTCGCTCGCGGCCGTCCAGCGCGAGGTGCTGGGGCTGTCCTCGTGACCGGCACGGTCGTCCTCGCGACGCACAACCAGGGCAAGGTCGTCGAGCTGCGGGAGATCCTCGGCGAGGCCCTCGGCGGGGTCGAGCTCGTCGCGTACGACGGCCCCGAGCCGGTCGAGGACGGCGACACCTACGCGGCGAACGCGCTCATCAAGGCCCGGGCTGCGGTCGCCCACACGGGGCTGCCCGCGCTCGCGGACGACTCCGGCATCGCGGTCGACGCGCTCGGGGGTGCGCCGGGCATCCACTCCGCCCGGTACGCCGGCACCCGGGTGGACGCGGACAACATCGCGCTGCTGCTGCAGAACCTGGAGGGTGTGGTTGAGCGGACCGCGGCCTTCGTCTGCGCGGCCGCGTTCGTGACGCCCTCCGGCACCGAGCACGTGTTCGAGGCGGTGTGGAACGGCGAGGTCGGCACCGAGCCGGTCGGTGACGGCGGCCACGGCTACGACCCGGTGTTCCGGCCGGACGACGCGGAGGGGTCGGCAGCGGAGCTGACCCGCGCCGAGAAGAACGCGCTGAGCCACCGGTCGAAGGCGTTCCGGGGCATCGCGCCGATCGTCCGCGAGTGGTTCGAGGGCGCGGAGCGGTAGCCGCTCGCGGTCGGCGCGGTGCCCGGTGCCCGCTCGCGGTTGGCGCGGTGCCCGGTGCCCGGTGCCCGGTGCCGATCGGACGCGCACAACACGATCCGGCTCGAACCGCGGATCTCCGTGGTTCGAGCCGGTTCGTGTTGTGCTGGTCCAGCTCGCGCCGGCCTCGGTCGGGCCGGCGTCCGTCGGGCCGGCGTCCGTCGGCCACTGCGGCGGCTACGGCAGCGGGTCGGCCTGCTTCGCCTTGCGGGAGTTGCGGACGTACGTGATGACGGCGGGGACCACCGTGACGACGACGGCGGCGAGCAGGATCACGTCGATGTAGTTGCGCACGATGTACGCCACCGCGGGGATGTACCCGAGGAAGTACCCGAGGAACGTCACGCCGACGCCCCAGATGACCGCCCCGACGGCGTTGTACAGCGAGTACTTCCGGTAGTTCATCCGGCCGACGCCGGCGGCGATCGGTGCGAAGGTCCGGACGACGGGGACGAAGCGGGCGAGGATCACCGCGAGGGGCCCGTACCGGTGGAAGAACGCGTTCGTCCGGTCGACGTTCGCCTTCGAGAACAGACCGCTGTCCTTCCGCTCGAAGATGGGCGGTCCGGCCTTCTTGCCGATGTAGTACCCGAGCTCGCCGCCGATGAACGCGGCGGCGCCGATCATGAGCGCGACGACCCAGATCGGGATGCCGCCGATCTGCCCGTGGCGGTCGAAGGCGAACAGGCCCGTGATGACGAGCAGGCTGTCCCCGGGGAAGATGAACCCGACCAGCAGGCCCGTCTCGGCGAAGATGATCGCGCAGACGACGAGCACGGCGAACGCCCCGAAGTGGTCGAGGATGTACTGCGGATCCAGCCAGGGGATCAGGGCGAGTGCGACGGAGTCCATGGTTCTTCCGGTCGGCGGACGAGGGCGGATGGCACCCGCCGGACCGAGGGTACCGTGCGGGCATGTCCTGGCCATCCGTCGTCAGGCTGACGTCGATCGACGAACGCCGGCGCACGGACCGGGACCGGCGGTCCCGCGTCACCCGGTGCGGAAGGAGGGACTCGAACCCTCACGCCGAAGCACAGGAACCTAAATCCTGCGTGTCTACCGATTCCACCACTCCCGCTGGCCGCACCAGTGTACGCAGGAGGGCCCGTGGCGGAGGCGCAGTGGGCCACCCGCCGGGCGGCGGCCACACGCGGCGGGACACCGCCGGGGCGGCGCCGCTCAGCGCAGCGTGCGGGGCAGGTAGCGCGGCACGTAGCGGAGCAGGACGCCGGCGCCGACGAGCCCGAGCACGCCCATCACCCCGCTCGCGACCGCGATCGTCGCGACCGCGGTGACACCCGAGATGACGAGCGGGGCTGCCGCGGAACCGACGTCCCCGGTGAACCGCCACGCCCCGAGGAACGGTGCCGGACGGTCGGCGGGCGCGAGGTCGGCACCGAGCGTCATGAGGATGCCGGAGCCGACGCCGTTCGCGAGCGACATCGCCATCGCCACCGCGACGAACCAACCGACCCGGGCGTCGAGGTGGTCGCTCCCGGCGAGCAGGAAGTAACAGACGCTCAGGCCGAGCATGCAGGGCAGGGCGCTCGCCAACCGGCCCCACCGGTCCATGATCTGACCGCTCGTGTAGAACAGCGCGAAGTCGACCGCCCCGGCGATGCCGATCACGAGCGCGGCCGCCGAGTCGTCGAGTCCGACGTTGACCGCCCAGAGCGGCAGGATCACCTGGCGGCCCGCCCGCATCGCGCCGATGAGCGCGGCACCGCTGCCGAGCCGGACGAGGACCCGGTGGTGCTGACGGAGGGTGCGGAACAGCCCCTCGGACTCCGCCTGCACGAACTGCTCGCCCTCGTGCTCCGCGGGCGCCGGCCGGGAGGCGCGGCGCGGCCACTGCAGGCCGCGCGCGCCCGTCGCCGGGTCGCGGATGACGAGGAGCACGACGGCCGCGCCGAAACAGCACACGACGTGCACCCAGAACGCGCTCTGCGTCGTCCCCGTGAGGTGCACGACGCCCGCGGCGAGGAACGGGCCGACGAAGTAGCCGAAGCGGAACACCCCGCCCAGGCTCGACAGCGCGCGGGCCCGGATCCGGAGCGGGATCGCGGTGGTCATGTAGGCGTGCCGGGCGAGGGCGAACACCGCCGTCGACAGGCCGACCAGGAAGACCCCGACCGCGAGCACGACCGGGTTCGGCGCTGCCGTGCAGACGAGCAGGCCGACGACCGACACGACCGCGGCGCCGATCATCGCGTTCCGTTCGCCGATCCGCGCGACGACGACCCCGGAGGGCACGTCGCCGATGAGCTCGCCGACGAGGATGAGGGACGCGACGAAGCCGGCGATCGCGAGGCTCGCCCCGAGGGAGGCCGCGGCGATCGGGATGATCGGGATGATCGCGCCCTCGCCGATCGCGAAGAGCGCCGCGGGCAGGAAGCCGGACAGCAGGACGCCACGGAGGTCGAAGCCGTCGTTCGGGGTGCTCGTCATCGTCGAGCAACGGTACGCCGGTGTCGGAGTTACCCTGGACGCATGCGTGTTCTGGCGGCGATGAGCGGTGGGGTCGACTCGGCGGTGGCCGCTGCCCGGGCGGTCGAGGCCGGCCACGACGTCGTCGGCGTGCACCTCGCCCTGAGCCGGATGCCGGGCACCCTCCGGACCGGCAGTCGCGGCTGCTGCACCATCGAGGACTCGATGGACGCCCAGCGGGCCGCCGCCGCACTCGGCATCCCGTACTACGTGTGGGACTTCTCGGCGCGCTTCAAGGAGGACGTCGTCGACGACTTCGTGGCCGAGTACCAGGCGGGGCGCACCCCGAACCCGTGCATGCGGTGCAACGAGCGCATCAAGTTCGCCGCGCTGCTCGAGAAGGCCCTCGCCCTCGGCTTCGACGCGGTCTGCACCGGTCACTACGCCTCGATCGTCACCGGCGCCGACGGCTCGCGCGAGCTGCACCGCTCGGCGGCGTGGGCGAAGGACCAGTCCTACGTCCTCGGCGTGCTGACCGCCGAGCAGCTCCGGCACGCGATGTTCCCGCTGGGCGCCACCCCGTCCAAGGACGAGGTCCGGGCCGAGGCGGCGGCGCGCGGGCTGACGGTCGCGCAGAAGCCCGACTCCTACGACATCTGCTTCATCCCGGACGGCGACACCCGCGGCTGGCTGGCGGACCGTGTCGGCACCGCGCCCGGCGAGGTCGTGGAGCGCGACGGCACGGTGGTCGGCTCCCACGAGGGCGCCACCGGGTACACCGTCGGACAGCGTCGCGGCCTGGCCCTCGGCCGTCCCGCAGCCGACGGCAAGCCCCGCTTCGTGCTCGAGATCCGTCCGAAGGACAACACCGTCGTGGTCGGCCCGAAGGAGGCCCTCGACGTCGCCTCGCTCTCCGGCACCCGGTACACCTGGGCGGGAACGGCCCCGTCCGACCCGTCGACGCCGTTCCGGTGCGACGTGCAGATCCGCGCCCACGCCGACCCCGAGCCGGCGACCGCACGGGTCGAGGACGGCGCCCTCGTGATCGAGCCCGACGAGCCCCTGTCCGGCGTCGCACCGGGGCAGACCGCGGTCGTGTACGTCGGCACCCGGGTGCTCGGGCAGTGCACGATCGACACCACGGTGTCGGCCGCTCCCGTCCCCGCCTGATCCGGCGGTCCACGCCCCGGGACGGGCGCACCGCTGCTGCGCGCGGCGTCGGTGGAGCACGGTAGAACTGACTGCATGAGCGAGACCGACGCGACCTTCGAGACCATCGACCCCGCGGGGCTCGACGCCGCGCAGGCCGCTCGGGAGGTCGACCGGCTCCGCGCCCGTGTCACCGAGCTGCGTCACGCCTACTACGAGGGCAACGGTTCCCCCGTCGCCGACGCCGAGTACGACGCGATGATGCGCCGGCTCGACGCGATCGAGCAGCGCTTCCCCGAGCTGCTCACCGAGGACAGCCCGACGCAGACGGTCGGCGGGCAGGCCCAGACGACGCAGTTCGCGCCGGTGGAGCACGCCGAACGCATGCTCAGTCTCGACAACGTGTTCAGCCCGGAGGAACTGACCGACTGGGCGCTCAAGGTCCAGCGGGACGCCGGGACCGAGCGCGTGCGGTTCCTCACGGAGCTGAAGATCGACGGCCTCGCCATCAACCTGCGGTACGAGCACGGCCGGCTCGTCTCGGCGGCGACCCGTGGCGACGGCGTCGTCGGTGAGGACGTCACCGGCAACGTCCGGACGATGGGCACCATCCCGGACCGGCTCGCCGGCACCGGACACCCGCCCCTCGTGGAGGTCCGCGGCGAGATCTTCTTCCCGGTCGCGCAGTTCGACGAGCTGAACGCCCGGCAGCGCGACGCCGGCGAACGCGTGTTCGCCAACCCCCGCAACGCAGCAGCGGGCTCCCTGCGCCAGAAGGAAGAGGGCAAGTCCCCGGCGAAGCGCGAGCTCATGGTCGACCGCCTCCGCCGACTCCGGATGCTCGTGCACGGCATCGGTGCCTGGCCGGTGCGGGACCTCGAGCGGGACACCGACGTCCGCGCCCAGTCCGAGGTGTACGAGCTCCTGCACGAATGGGGACTGCCGACCGGCACGCACCACCGCGTGTTCGACTCGATCGAGGACGTCCTGGGGTTCGTCACGGACTACGGGGAGCGCCGGTCGGCGGTCGAGCACCAGATCGACGGCATCGTCATCAAGGTCGACGACCTGGCCCTGCACGAGGAGCTCGGCTCGACCTCCCGCGCGCCGCGCTGGGCGATCGCGTACAAGTACCCGCCGGAGGAGGTCCACACGAAGCTGCTCGACATCGTCGTGAGCGTCGGACGGACCGGGCGCGCGACACCGTTCGCGTCGATGGCCCCGGCCGAGGTCGCCGGCTCGGTCGTGCGACAGGCGACGCTGCACAACCAGCAGGTCGTCAAGGCGAAGGGCGTGCTGATCGGCGACACCGTCGTGCTCCGCAAGGCCGGCGACGTCATCCCCGAGGTCCTCGGCCCCGTGGTGGAGCTCCGCGACGGTACCGAGCGCGAGTTCGTGATGCCGACGGACTGCCCCGAGTGCGGTACCCCGCTCCGTCCGGCGAAGGAGGGGGACATCGACCTCCGCTGCCCGAATGCGGAGAGCTGCCCGGCGCAGGTGCGCGGGCGGGTGGAGCACATCGCATCGCGCGGGTCGCTCGACATCGAGGGCCTCGGTGAGGTCGCCGCCGCCGCCCTGACCCAGCCGGTGTACCCGGAGACGCCGCCCCTGGTGACGGAGGCCGGGCTCTTCGACCTGACGATGGAGGACATCGTCCCCATCGAGGTCATCGTGCGGGACGCCGAGACCGGCATGGAGAAGACCGAGGACGGCGGCGCCCCGAAGCGCGTCACCCCGTTCAGCCGGGCACGCAAGAAGACCGACCCGCCGTTCGACCCCGAGGCCCGCGGCGCCGACTACACGGGGGAGCCGGGCCGCTACCCCTCGAAGAACGCGTTCGAGATGCTCGCGAACATCGACGCCGCGAAGACGAGGCCGCTGTGGCGGATCCTGGTCGGCCTGAACATCCGGCACGTGGGACCCGTGGCGGCCCGCGCGCTGGCGAACCACTTCGGGTCGCTCGACGCGATCCGGTCCTCCTCGCGGGAGGACCTGGCGGCGGTCGACGGCGTCGGCGGCATCATCGCGGACGCCCTCCTCGACTGGTTCGAGGTCGACTGGCACCGCGAGATCATCGACCGGTGGACCGCGGCCGGCGTGCAGCTCACCACCCCCGGCCACCCGGGCCCGGGCGCAGCCGTCGCCGAGGGCGGTGTGCTCAGCGGCGTGACCGTCGTCGCCACGGGATCGCTGGAGGGCTTCACGCGGGAGGGCGCGCTCGAGGCGATCATGGCCGCGGGCGGGAAGGCCGCGTCGAGCGTCAGCAAGAAGACCGACTTCGTCGCTGCCGGGCCGGGTGCGGGGTCGAAGCTGACCAAGGCCGAGCAGCTCGGCGTGCGGGTCATCGACGCGGCGCAGTTCGCGGTCCTCGTCACCGAGGGGCCGGCAGCGCTCGCCGATCCGGCCCCGGACGACGCTGTGCCGGACGACGCGGTGCCGGACGACACGGAGAAGCCCGCGACCTGATGCGGACGCATGCACACCGGAGCGGGATCCGGCTGCTGCGACGCGCCAGGGCCTGTCCCCAGTACGGGGGGCAAGTTGCATCCCGCATGACCCCCGAAGGGCCGTTCTCCATACACTCGACAGCGCATCACCTGTCGTCTGCAGGGGAACGACAGGCTGGCCTTCCAGGGGGAGACCCGTTTGCTGCTCTTCGCCGCGGCGCTGCTGACCGCCTCGATGCACTCGCAGGGAGTGGTCGAGGCCCCGGCCGTGCCCGCCGTCGCCGTCGTCCAGGCGACCTCGTCCGCGCCCATGCGACACGCGCCTCCCGAGCAGGGACGGGACGGAGCCGTCGACGCTCTCGCCGACGCCACCGGGCAGCGCTGGCTCGAGGTGCTCGCGGCGGCACCGCCGACCGTCCTGCGCGCGGCCGACGCCGACGGCCGGGTCCTCACCACCGCGATGGACGACCCGCCCACCAGCAGCACGGTGACGGCGTGGTGGTCGGCGCTCTCACCCGCGACGCGGACCGTCCTCACCGACGACGCCCCGGCGGTCGTCGGCAACCTCGACGGGGTCCCCTTCGACGTGCGGGACGCGGCGAACCGAGCGGTGCTGACGTCGGAACTCGCCGACCCGCAGGCCCCGACGGCGCTGGCCGCGATGCTCGGACAGGTGCAGGAATCGCTCGAGCAGGAGCCCGGCGACCCGCGCAAGTACCTCGTCACGCTGGACACGCGGGGGAGCGGTCGGTGCGCGATCTCGGTCGGTGACATCGGGACGGCCGGGCACGTGTCGGTCGTCGTCCCGGGCATCTTCTTCACCGTGAACGGGCAGATGGCGGACTTCACCGCGACCGCCGGTGACGTGTACCGGGAGCAGGCGACCGTCGCCCCCGTCGCGGCACCCGCGGACGGACCCGGGGTGGCGGTCCTGGCCTGGATGGGCTACCGCACGCCGGGCATCTCCGACTTCATGTCGCTCGACCTCGCGCACCTCGGGGCGGACCGACTCGTCCGGACGCTCGACGGCATCCGATCCGTCCGCACCGGCCACGAGCCACGGCTCGGCGTCGTGGCGCACTCGTACGGGTCCACCACCGCGATGATCGCACTCTCCTCGGGGCGGGTCACGGTCGACAGCCTCACCATGCTGGGGTCGCCCGGCAGCGCGGTCACCACGGCCGACCAACTCGCGGTGACCCCGGGGCAGGTGTACGTCGGCGGAGCGCACTGGGACCCGGTCGCCGGGACCGGCTTCTTCGGGACCGACCCGGGCCTCGCCGCGTTCGGGGCGGCACGGCTCGACCTCCTCGTCGCGGACGACCCGGACGGAGGCGGCGACGTGTTCCGACAGCCGTTCGGGCACAACGACTACCTCAAGCCGGGCACCGCGTCGCTGCACGACGTGGCGCTCATCGCGGTCGGACGGGGTGACCTGGTCCGTGGTGAGCACCACGAGGGCGACGGCCGGCACGGCGACATCGTCCAGGCGACGCCGGACATGTACCTCGTCCGGCCGCAGGACCTCCAGCCGCGCGACTGACGACCACGGGGTCGGCGGACGTGACCGGATCGTGACCCGGGGGTGCGCTGGGAGGTGATCCGTGCCTCCTGGCCGCACCGTCGGGGCGGGTGCGAGCCGGTCGTGCGCCTTCCTGTGCGGCCGCGCAGCCCCGAGCCGGCGCGCAGCAGACCCGACCCAGCGCGGCTCCCTACCGTCCTCGACATGCGGATCGCGCGCTGGCCGGGGGCCTTCCTGATGTTCGTCGTCATGTCCGTGCTCGCCGGGCTGCTCGTCGCCGTCGCGGTGACGCCGACGGTGGCGGTGGCGGGCGAGGGGGCCTCGGGGGCCGCGGAGTTCTTCGAGGACCTGCCGAGCTACCTCGACATCCAGACACCGCAACAGCTCTCGACCGTCTACGCGAAGCAGGGTGGCAAGGACGTGCCGATCGCCTCGTTCTACGCGGAGAACCGCACGGACGTGACGTCGTCGCAGATCGCCGACAGCCTCAAGCAGGCCGCGATCGACACCGAGGACCCCCGGTTCCGCGACGAGGGCGGCATCGACGTCGTCGGCACCATCCGCGCCGCCATCGCCGACGCCCTGCACGCGGGTGTCCAAGGCGGGTCGAGCATCACCCAGCAGTACGTGAAGAACGTGCTCGTGCAGCAGTGCGAGCAGCTCACCGGTAAGGACCCCGCGTCCACCAAGACGAAGGTGGACGCCTGTTACGACAAGGTCGCCGGCCAGACCGAGGCCCGGAAGCTCCAGGAGATCCGGTACGCGATCGCGGTCGACCAGAAGTACACGAAGGACCAGGTCCTGACCGGGTACCTCAACATCGTCGGCCTCGGCGGGCGTGTCTACGGTGCGGAGGCCGGTGCGGAGTACTACTTCGGCGTGCACGCGGCGGACCTCTCCCTCGTGCAGTCCGCGACCCTGGTGGCGATCCTCAACAACCCGTCGTACCTGCGCATCGACGCGCCGGACAGCACCGCGAACGGTGCGGCGAACGGGTACCGGCTGACGAAGGTCCGGCGCGACTACGTCCTGCGCCGCATGCACGCCCACGGCACGATCTCGGCGGCTACCCTGCGGAAGGCGGTCGCGACGCCGATCACACCGCGGATCACCGACACCGCGAACGGGTGCTCGAGCGCCGCGACGGAGTACGACGCGGGGTACTTCTGCGACGCCGTGCGGTCACAGCTGCTCGCGGACCCGGCATTCGGGAAGACGGCCTCGGACCGGATCGCGACCCTCGACACGAAGGGGCTGTCGATCCACACCTCGCTCGACCTCGACCTGCAGCACACCGCGCAGGCGGCGCTGTCGTCGTACGTGCCGACCACCATGGCGGGCGTCGACGCCGGTGGGGCGAACGTCACCGTCGAACCCGGGACGGGACGCGTGCTGTCGATGGTGCAGAACACGGACTACACGCAGTCGGACGCCCCGACCGCCGGTGCCACGGCGGTGAACTACAACGCGGACCAGGCCGTCGGCAGCTCGGGCGGCTTCCCGACCGGTTCCACCTACAAGGTCTTCACCCTGGCGGACTGGTTGGCGAACGGACACACGCTGTCGCAGTCGGTGTCGACGACCGAGCACACGTTCCCGCAGTCGGAGTTCACGAACTCGTGCGTCGGTGTCGGCGGTGCGCCGTGGCAGGTCGCCAACGCCGAGCAGGTGGAACCGACGATGAGTGTGCTCGCGGCCACCGTGGAGTCGATCAACACCGCGTTCGGCGCGATGGCGAAGCAGCTCGACCTGTGCGGCATCCAGAAGACCGCCGAGGCGATGGGCATCCACCAGGCCGACGGCAGTGCACCCGACTCGAACCCGGCGTCGGTCCTGGGAACGAACCCACTGTCGCCGATCGACCTCGCCGAGGCGTACGCCGGCTTCGCGAACGGCGGCATCGTCTGCACGCCGACCACGATCGACTCCGTCACGACCGCCAGCGGCGGCACGATCCGACCGACCCCGCCCACGTGCTCGCGCGGCGTCAGCGCCGAGGTCGCCGGCACCGTCGACTACGCGCTCCAGGGCGTGCTGTCGGGGAAGGGGACGGCCGCGAGTGCGAACCCCGGCGACGCGGTGCCGAAGTTCGCGAAGACCGGCACGACGGACGGTGACGAGCAGAACTGGCTCATCGCCTCGTCGACGAAGTACACGAACGCCACGTGGATCGGCAACGTGCAGGGCCACGTCCGGTTGGCGGACTGGCCGTTCCTGCAGGGGACGACCGGGTACAGCGCGAAGTTCGGGGTCGGCAAGCAGATGATGGCCTACCTGGACGGCGTCGTCGGCGGGGGGCCGTTGCCTGCGCCCGACCCGGTGCTCATCGGGTCCGCGGCGCCCGCGCCGACCGCGGCTGCGCCAGCGGCCCCGGCCCGGGCTGCGGGCCTGGGTGGAGCGGCGGCAGCCGGGCCCGGTGGTGTGGGCACGGGGTCAGCCCCCGGGCAGGCCGCTCCGGAGCGCTGAGCACCAGGCGTCCTGCTCGAACGCTCGGCTCGGCTGCGGGTCCGGGTCCGGGTCCCGAGCCGAGGAGGGGCGTCCGACCTCCGTCCGGCCCGCCCAATAGACTGGGCGGCATTCCACGAACCGATCGACGGAGCACCATGCCTGACATCACGAGCGAGCAGGTCGCCCACCTGGCGAACCTCGCACGTATCGCACTCACGCCCGACGAGATCGAGAAGATGACCGAGGAGCTGTCACTCATCGTCGACAGCGTCGCGAAGGTCACCGAGGTCGCGACCCCGGACGTCCCCGCGACGAGCCACCCGGTCCCGCTCGAGAACGTTTCCCGCCCCGACGAGGTCGGCCAAACGCTCACCCAGGAGCAGGCCCTCTCGGGTGCCCCCGACTCGGACGGCGAGCGCTTCCGCGTGACCGCGATCCTCGGCGAAGAACAGTAGGCGGAACAGTGACCGACGACATCACCACACTGAGCGCCGCTGCGCTCGCCGACGCCCTCGTGGCCCGCGACGTCTCGAGCGTCGAGGCGACCCAGGCGCACCTCGACCGCATCGCCGCCGTCGACGGGGACGTGCACGCGTTCCTGCACGTCAACCAGAACGCGCTCGCCGCGGCCAAGTCGATCGACTCGCGCCGCGCCGCCGGGGACGACCTCGGCCCGCTCGCCGGCGTGCCGATCGCCGTGAAGGACGTCCTGTGCACGCAGGACATGCCCACCACCTCCGGGTCGAAGATCCTCGAGGGCTGGGTCCCGCCGTACGACGCCACCCCCGTCGCGAAGCTCCGCCGTGCCGGCCTGGTGCCGCTCGGCAAGACGAACATGGACGAGTTCGCCATGGGCTCGTCGACCGAGTTCTCGGCCTACGGCCCGACGCGGAACCCGTGGGACCTCGACCGGATCCCCGGCGGGTCCGGCGGCGGCTCGGCCGCTGCGGTCGCCGCGTACGAGGCGCCGATCGCCCTCGGGTCCGACACCGGTGGGTCGATCCGCCAGCCGGGCGCCGTCACCGGCACCGTCGGCGTCAAGCCGACCTACGGTGGCGTCAGCCGCTACGGCGCGATCGCGCTCGCGTCGAGCCTCGACCAGATCGGCCCGGTGTCCCGCACCGTCCTCGACGCCGCGCTCCTGCACGACGTCATCGGCGGGCACGACCCGAAGGACTCGACCTCGCTCCGCCAGGAGTGGCCGTCGTTCGCCGCCGCCGCGCGGGAGGGCCTGCAGGCCGACTCGATCCAGGGCGTCCGCATCGGCGTCGTCAAGGAGCTCGCCGGTGGCGAGGGCTTCCAGGCGGGCGTGACGCAGCGCTTCCAGGAGACCGTCGCGCTGCTCGAGTCGGCCGGTGCGGTCGTCGTCGAGATCGATGCGCCGTCGTTCGCCTACGCGATCAGCGCCTACTACCTGATCCTCCCGGCCGAGGCGTCCTCGAACCTCGCCAAGTTCGACTCCGTGCGCTTCGGTCTGCGCGTCACGCCCGAGGGCGGGGCCACGGTCGAGGACGTCATGGCCGCCACGCGTGAGGCCGGCTTCGGTCCGGAGGTCAAGCGCCGCATCATCCTCGGCACCTACGCGCTGAGCGCCGGCTACTACGACGCCTACTACGGCAGCGCGCAGAAGGTCCGCACGCTGGTGCAGCGGGACTTCGCCGCCGCGTTCGACCAGGTCGACCTGCTCATCAGCCCGTCGGCGCCGACCACCGCGTTCAAGATCGGTGAGCGCATCGACGACCCGCTCGCGATGTACCTCAACGACCTCACCACGATCCCGGCGAACCTGGCGGGTGTGCCTGGGATGAGCATCCCGAACGGCCTCGCGCCGGAGGACTCCCTGCCGACCGGCGTGCAGCTCATGGCGCCGCAGCGCGAGGACGCCCGGCTCTACCGCGTCGGCGCGGCCCTCGAGCGGCTCCTCGAGCAGCAGTGGGGTGCCCCGCTCATCTCCCGGATCCCGGACCTGGACGCCGTACAGCAGTCCGCCGCAGAGGAAGGTGTCATCTGATGGCCAAGGACGCACTCATGGACTTCGACGAGGCGATCGAGCGGTTCGAGCCGGTCCTCGGCTTCGAGGTGCACGTCGAACTCGCGACGAAGACCAAGATGTTCTCGGACGCGCCGAACTTCTTCGGTGGCGAGCCGAACACGAACGTGACACCGGTCGACCTCGGCCTGCCCGGGTCCCTGCCGGTCGTCAACGAGCAGGCCGTGCGCTACTCGATCCAGCTCGGGCTCGCGCTCGGCTGCTCGATCGCCGAGAGCTCGCGGTTCGCGCGGAAGAACTACTTCTACCCGGACAACCCGAAGAACTACCAGATCTCCCAGTACGACGAGCCGATCGCGTTCGAGGGCGAGGTCGAGGTCGAACTCGCCGACGGCACCATCTTCCAGGTGCCGATCGAGCGCGCCCACATGGAGGAGGACGCCGGCAAGCTGACGCACGTCGGCGGCGCCACCGGTCGCATCCAGGGCGCCGAGTACTCGCTGGTGGACTACAACCGCGCCGGCGTGCCGCTCGTCGAGATCGTCACGAAGCCGATCATCGGCGCGAAGGAGCGCGCGCCCGAGCTCGGTGCCGCCTACGTGCAGGTCATCCGCGACCTCGTGCGTGCGCTCGGCGTCTCCGAGGCCCGGATGGAGCGCGGGAACCTGCGGTGCGACGCGAACATCTCGCTGCGCCCCTGGGGACAGGAGGAGCTCGGCACCCGGACCGAGACGAAGAACGTCAACTCGTTCCGCGCGGTCGAGCGCGCCATCCGCTACGAGATCCAGCGCCAGGCCGCGATCCTCGCTGCCGGTGGGACGATCACGCAGGAAACCCGGCACTGGCACGAGGACACCGGCCGCACCTCGGCCGGGCGCCCCAAGTCGGACGCGGACGACTACCGGTACTTCCCGGAGCCCGACCTGCTGCCCGTCGTGCCGGACCCGGCCCTCATCGAGGAGCTCCGCGCCGGCCTGCCCGAGGCACCGGTGGCCCGCCGTCGCCGGCTCAAGGGCGAGTGGGGCTTCGCCGACCTCGAGTTCCAGGACGTCGTCAACGGCGGCCTGCTCGACGAGGTCCAGGCCACGGTCGACGCCGGTGCCGCTCCGCAGGCCGCCCGCAAGTGGTGGACCGGCGAGATCAGCCGCGTTGCCAACGCGCAGGACGCCGCTCCCGGCGACCTGGTGTCACCGCAGCACGTCGCCGAGGTCATCGCGCTCGTCGAGTCCGGCGACCTGACCGACCGGCTCGCACGCCAGGTCCTCGAGGGCGTCATCGCCGGTGAGGGTTCACCGGCGCAGGTCGTCGAGGCCCGCGGGCTGAAGGTCGTCTCGGACGACAGCGCCCTCACCGCCGCGGTCGACGAAGCCCTCGCCGGCCAGCCCGACGTGCTGCAGAAGATCCGCGACGGCAAGGTCCAGGCCGCCGGCGCGATCATCGGTTCGGTCATGAAGGCCATGAAGGGCCAGGCGGACGCCGCACGCGTCCGCGAGCTGGTCCTGGAGCGCGCCCAGCAGCAGTAGGGCGGGGCACTGCGAGACGGGAGGCCCGTGGCGGGATCGCCACGGGCCTCCCGTCCGTCCGCGGGCGGCTCGGACGCCAGCCACGGCGTCCGGACCATCCTGGGGACACGTCAGTGACCTGGTGACAGGATGGAGCGTGTCAGCAACGATCCGAGCCATCGGTACCGCCGTCCCGCGGACCACCCTCGGGCAGGCGGAGGTCCGTGACCTCTTCGCCGCCCAGCCCGGCCTGGGGCGGCTGGCGACCCGACTCGTCCCGGCGGCGTTCGACGCCTCCGAGGTGGAGCACCGTCACAGCGTCCTGCCTGAGCTCGACGCAGCGGCCGAGCCCGGGCCCTTCCGCGACGCCGACGGCGTGCTCGCCTCGCCGAGCACCGGGATGCGCAACGACCGCTTCCGCGAACTCGCGCCGCCCCTGTTCGTCGGTGCCGCCCGCGACGCCCTCGAACGCGCCGCCGTCGACCCGGCGACCGTCACGCACGTCGTGACCGTGTCCTGCACCGGCTTCACGCAGCCCGGTCCGGACCTGGCGATCGTCGAGGAACTCGGCCTGCCGCGCAACGTCTTCCGCCAGCACGTCGGCTTCATGGGGTGCTTCGCGGCGTTCCCGGCCCTCCGCATCGCGGACGCCTTCGTCGGAGCCGACCCGTCGGCCGTGGTGCTCGTCGTGTGCGCCGAACTCTGCACGCTGCACGTGCGTCACTCGGCGGACCCGGACCAGATCGTCGCGAACAGCGTCTTCGGGGACGGGGCCGCCGCCGCCGTCGTCACCGCGGACGGCGCCGGGCTGCGGCTCGACGCGTTCACCACCATGGTGCTGCCCGAGGGCGCGAGTGAGATGGCGTGGAACATCGGTGACGAGGGCTTCGAGATGGTCCTCAGCACCGCGGTGCCGAAGCTCATCGGCGTGCACGCGCAGGAAGCGGTCGCCCCGCTCCTCGACCCGCGCGGCTGGACCCCCGACGACGTGCCGGTGTGGGCCGTGCACCCGGGCGGTCGGGCCATCCTCGACCGCACCCAGGACGCCCTGCACCTGCCCGACAGCGCCCTGACGGCCAGCCGGACGGTGCTGCGCGAGCACGGCAACATGTCGAGCGCGACCGTGCTGTTCGTCCTGCAGGAAGCCCTGGCCGCGGGACCGACCGACGGCACCCCTGTCGTCGCACTCGCCTTCGGGCCGGGCCTGACGGTCGAGGCCGCGGCACTGACGGTGGTGGGTGCGTGACGGACCGGATCGACCTGTCCACGCGCGCCGTCGACCTGCGCGAACTCATGGACGACCCGGACTGCGACCCGACGACGCTCGACCGGACCTACCGGCGGTTCGCCGTCGTGAACGCGGCCGTGAGCGGCTGGCGGTCGGTGTGGCAGACGCACGTGGTGCCGGCGCTGCCCGCGACCGGACGGGCCCGCGTGCTCGACCTCGGCTGCGGCGGCGGGGACCTCGCCCGGTCGCTGAGCCGGTGGGCGCGGGGCGACGGCTTCGACCTCGAGGTCGTCGGTGTCGACCCGGACCCGCGCGCGATCCGGGCGGCCGAGCGGCTGTCGGCGCCCGGAGTCACCTTCCGGCAGCAGTCGAGCGCCGAACTCGTCGCCGCTGGTGAGCGGTTCGACGTGGTCGTCTCGAACCACGTGCTGCACCACCTCGACGACGCCGAGCGCGACGCGTTCCTGCGTGACTCCGCGGTGCTCGCCGGGTCGCGCAGCGTGCACTCCGACATCCGGCGGTCCGCAGCCGCCTACCGGCTGTACGCGATCGGGTCGGTGCTCGTCACCGCGGGGACGTTCATCCGCGAGGACGGGCTCCGCTCGATCCGCCGCAGCTTCACGGTGCCGGAGCTGGCCGCCGCCCTGCCGCCGGGGTGGCGGGCCGAGTCGGCGTCCCCGCACCGGGTCCTCGCGGTCCGGGGCTGACCCCCTCCGCACGACGGCGCGAGGGACACCGACCCCTACGGGCGCAGCAGCACCTTGATCGCCCGGCGCTCGTCCATCGCGGCGTACGCCTCGGCGGCGTCGTCGAGCGGCAGTTCGAGGTCGAACACGCGGCCCGGGTCGATCGTGCGGGCGAGCACGTCGGGGAGCAGCTCCTCGATGTAGGCGCGGGCCGGGGCCATGCCGCCGCCGACCGTGATGTTCCGGGCGAACAGGAACGGCATCGGCAGCTCCGGGTCGCCCGCGGGGACGCCGACGTACCCGACGTTGCCGCCCGGACGGACGACCCGCAGCGCCTGGTCCATGCTCTCCGCGGTGCCGACGGCCTCGAGCGCGCAGTCGGCCAGGTCGCCGCCGAGCAGGTCGCGGACCGCCTGCACGCCCTCGTCACCGCGGGCTTCCACGATGTCGGTCGCGCCGAACTCGCGTGCGAGGGCCTGGCGGTCCGCGTGGCGGCTCATGGCGATGATCCGCTCCGCGCCGAGTCGCGCGGCCGCGAGGACACCGGACAGGCCGACCGCACCGTCACCGACCACGACGACGGTCCTGCCCGGACCGACCTCGGCGGAGACCGCAGCGTGGTGCCCGGTCGAGAAGACGTCGGACAGCGTCAGCAGCGACGGGACGAGGTCGTCGTCCACCGGGCCCGGCACGACCACCAGGGTGGCTGCCGCATCCGGCACGCGGACGTACTCCGCCTGTGCGCCGCCGAGCGGGTGACCGTACGCGTCCGGCGTCACGCCGAACGTGGAGCGGTGGTCGCAGCCGCTCGTCATGCCGTGCGCGCAGGCCTGGCAGGTGCCGTCGTTCGTGGTGAACGGGGCGATGACGAAGTCGCCGACGTGCAGGTCCGTGACCCCGTCGCCCACCTGGTCGACGACGCCGACGAACTCGTGGCCGATGGCGCGCGGCTCGGTGGTGTCGCGGACGCCCCGGTACGGCCAGAGGTCGGAGCCGCACACGCAGGCGGCGGTGATGCGGACCACGGCGTCGGTCGGCTCGATGATCGTCGGGGCGTCACGCTCCTCGACGCGGATGTCGCGGGGGGCGTGGATGACTGTTGCGCGCACGGGGAGTGCCTTCCGTCGTGATGGTGGGGGACCGGCCGGTCGACGTCGTCCTGCCGCCCGTCGACAGTACGCTCGTGCGGGTGGACGAGGACCGGTACGGCAGCGACGTGCTCTCGGGCGACTGGCGCTCGCGAGGCGTGCGGAAGGTGCGGCAGGTGCCGCTCGAACGGGGCATGGTGCTCGAGGACCCGGCCTCCGGCTGGGCCGGCGCCGTGGTCGGGCTCGAGGCGGGCAACGTGTCGCTCGAGGACTGGAAGGGCCGCACCCGCGCCTTCCCCTTCACGGGGCAGTTCCTGCTCGAGGGCGAACTCGTCACCCTGACCCGCCCACAGGCTCCCGTCGGCCGCGCCGCCGCCGCGGCACCGCCGGCGAGGACGAGCGGACCGGCCGGGAGGCCCGTCCAGGCCCCGGCGGTCCGGCGTGCGCCCGAGGGTGGCCGCCTGCGCACCGCGTCCGGCTCGTTCGCGGTCGAGCAGCAGCGCGCCCGCGTGGCGCTGCCATCCCGGATCATGGTCGAGGGCAAGCACGACGCCGAACTCGTCGAGAAGGTGTGGGGCGCGGACCTCCGCGTCGAGGGCGTCGTGGTCGAGGAGCTCTCCGGCGTGGACAACCTGGCCGACGTCCTCGACGACTTCCGCCCGACCCGGGAGCGCCGGGTCGGCGTGCTGGTGGACCACCTCGTGCCGGGCTCGAAGGAGTCGCGGTTCGCCGAGGCCGTGATGCGCGGGAAGTGGGGCGCGCACGTGCTCGTCGTCGGGCACCCCTTCGTGGACGTCTGGCAGTCGGTGAAGCCCGCGCGCGTCGGACTGCGCGAGTGGCCGATGATCCCGCGGTCGATCGAGTGGAAGGCCGGCATCTGCCAGGCGCTCGGCTGGCCGCACGCTGAGCAGGCCGACATCGCCCGGGCGTGGCAGCGCATCCTCGGGCAGGTGCGGACCTTCGCCGACCTCGAGCCGCAGTTGCTCGGACGGGTCGAGGAGCTCATCGACTTCGTGACCGAAGCGCCATGATCACCCGCCCTCGCGAGCTCGGTCGGCGCTGGCGCCGCGCGCCGCTGGCGCCGCGCGCCGCTGGCGCGTCGCCTGAGCGGGGCGCGCGCGACTCCGTGACCGAACCGGTCTGACCCGAGCGCACCGGTCTGGCGGACCCACACCGGGCCTCCCGTCCGGACCCGCCCGGCGCCTCCGCGCGGATCCCGGGCGCGCCGCCTACGCTGGCGGGATGGACGGCATCGACGGACGCGTGCGGAACGCCGTCGACGTCTGGCTGCGCTGGCTGCCGCGGTGGCAGATCGGTTCCACACGTCCACGCACCCGGATCTGCCGACGCTGCACCGGGTCGCCGATCGCGGCGGCCGCGGGCTTCGGGCCGGACGTGCCGCACCCCGTCCAGCACGCGCTGATCGGTCGGATGTCGGCCATCGTCGAGGACGCGGTCGACGAGTACACCGCGCGGAACCTGCCGCTCCTGCAGCGGGAACTCGAGCGCGCCGCCGCCCGGAAGCGACGGGCCGGGTACCAGCCGGCGGAGGGACTCGAGCCCGAGTTCCAGGGGCTGGACGTCGACCCGCAGCCGCAGCCGGGTGAGCCGTTCCTGTTCACGCTCGGTGAGCTCGCCGGCACCGGCGCGAGCGAGCAGGAGCCGCGCGAGCCGCTGTCGGACGAGGCGAAGGCCGCGCTCCGGCACGAGATCGAGCTATCCGACGAGTGCGCCCGGTCGACCGGGACGGCGGTCTGCCTGGCGCTCACGGACCACCGGGAGCGCATCGCCGAGGCGGTCGACCGTCTGGTCGAACCGCAGATCGCCGCACTCGTCTCGGACATGTTCCGCGGGCTGGACGGACCCGACGAGGGCCCGCGGGGCGGACTCTTCTAGCGCTGCGGAGTGGCCGCACCGGTCGGGGCACCGGTCCGGCGGGCCCGGGCGCGCAGGACCAGTCGGGCGAGCAGTCGCCACCCGACCAGGAACACCCCGAGGACGATCGTCGTGACCACCACGAACGAGATCGGCAGCGGGTTCCCGTCCACCACGCCCTGCCCGGTCGCGACCCGGATGGCCAGACCGACGAAGACGGTCAGGACCCACACCACGACCGCGGTCGGCCAGGTGACGAGCGGCCGGGACCATGCCCCGGACGTCACGTACGCGATCGCCCACCCCGCGAGGAAGGGGTACGCGGTCGTCCACAGGCCGAGCGGCGCGAACGGTTCGCCGTGCGACCCGCGGCCGATGACGGCGAACGTCACGATGAGCACGACGTCGACGACCGCCGCGAGCCAGTTCCAGGGTCGAGTCTCCACGGCACCATCCTCGCAGGCGTCCGGGTGCGGCGGGCAGCCAGGAGTTCACCGTCCCGTCACGTGCCGTTGGGGCGGTCCTCCCACCATGGAGTGGTGACGACGCTCGAGAGCCCGGCCCCCGCACCGACCGGGAGGCTCGGCCCGCGTCCGCCGCGGATCGTCGCGTCCCGCGGTGCCCCGCGCGTCCGCCGCGAGGACACGCTGCCCGCCGTCGCGGTCGCCGAGGCGCTCGGCGCGGACGTCATCGCGGTCGACGTCCGGCGCACCGCCGACGACGTCGCGGTGCTGCTGCACGACGAGACCCTCGGGCGGATGTGGGGCGACGGCCGCCCGGTGTCGGAGGTGCCCTGGTGCGACGTCGCACGGCTCGGCAACGGACTCGACCGCATCCCACGGCTCGACGCGGTGCTCGAGCGACTCGACGGGTGCTCGGCGTCACTGCTGGTCCGGCTCGCCGACCCGGCCGACGCCGCCGTGGCGGTCCGCACCGTGCAGGCCGCGGCGGGGTCCGTGCCGGTCGCCTGGCGGGGGACCACCGACGCCGTGACGGCCGTGCGCGCGCTGCTGCCCGAGGCCGACGTGTGGCTGCCGTGGGACTCGCTCGGAGCGCCGACGGCCGCGCACCTGACGACGGTACGGCCCTCGACGCTCGACCTCGACGTCGCGTTCCTGACCCCGGCGACCGTCCGGGCCGCACACGCCCTGGGCCTCTGCGTGGCGGTGTGGACCGTGGACGACCCCGAGCCGACGCGCTGGGCGACCCGACTCGGGGCCGACCTGCTGCTCACCGAGGACGTCGCCACGGTGCACGCCGTGCTCGCTGCGGCGGAGCGGGACGGCTGGGTCCCGCGTCGCGAGCCGACCGAGCCCGAGGTCGCCGGACGGGCCCAGGCCCTGGCACACCGCATCGCGCACGAGGTGATCGCCTTCACCCGGGAGCACCGGATCAGCACGGACGCCGGTGACGCCGCCGCCCGGGTCCTCGACCTCGACCGCGCGATCGAGCAGCACGTCCGCGGCCGGGTCCGCGCGGTGTTCCCGGAGCACGGCTTCACGGGCGAGGAGTACGGCGTCGCGCCCGGGGACAAGCACCGGTGGTACCTCGACCCCGTCGACGGCAGCACGAACCTGGCGAACGGCGTGCCGTGGACGAGCACCTCGCTGTGCCTGACCCGCTCCGGACGGCCCGTCGTCGGCGTCGTCGCCGACCCGTGGCGCGGCGAGGTGCTGGAGGCCCGCCGCGGCCGGGGCGCCACCGAGCGGGACCGGGTCCTGCGTCTCGACGACAGCCCACGTGCCCTCGCCGGTGCGGTGGTCGGCACCGAGCTCGACGGGCACCGTCCGTGGCCGGGCCTCACCGCGTTCGTCACGGCGCTCGCCGCGCGGTCGTGCTCCGTGCGGGTGACCGGGTCCGGCACGCTGACGATCGCGCAGGTCGCGGCCGGGCGGGGGATCGGCGCGTGCACGCCCGCGTTCGACCCGGTCGACCACGGTGCCGCGGTCCTGCTCGTGCACGAGGCCGGCGGGGTGGTGCTGACCCTGGACGGACCGGTGTCCGACTTCCCGCCGGTCGGGGCACCGTTCCTCGTGGCACACCCCGGCGCCGCCGACGAGCTGGCCGCGATCTGGTCCGCGGCGCTGCTCGGTGCGGGGTCGGAGCGGTGACGCTCTGCGGCTGCTTCTGAGCACACACCCAGTCAGTCCGGGCCGGGGGTGCCTACCGTGGGCGCCAGCGGGCACGGTGTCCGCACGAAGGAGCACGTCATGGGATTCCTCGACCGTCTGCTCGGCCGCGAGGAGCGTCCGGCACAGCCACGACCCGGCGGCGGACAGCAGCAGGGGTACCAGTACGGCCAGCAGTCGTACCAGCAGCCGTACGGCGCACCGCAGCAGCCGACCGGCGCACCGCAGCAGCAGGGCGGTGGCGAGGACGAGCGCGCCGTCGCGCGCTACCGCTACCTGCTCCGCACCGCTCCGCCCGAGCGCATCGAGGAGGTGCACGCCGAGGCCTTCGCGCAACTCACCCCGGAGCAGCGCCGCATGGTCTACGAGGAGTTCACACGCACCGCACCCGCCGGTGAGGCCCCGCGCGGCGACGACCCCCGCTCCCTGGCCCAGTCGGCGACCCGCTCCGAGCTCCGCCAGCCCGGGTACATGGAGCGCTCGCTCGGCGGCATCGGCGGCGGCGGCGGGTTCGGCGGACGGCAGGGATCCGGCTTCGGCAGCATGCTCGGCGCCTCCCTGCTCGGCACCGTCGGTGGGTACGTGATCGGGTCCGCCCTGATGAGCGCCTTCCTGCCGGACCCCGGGTCGTTCGACGGTGGAACCGATGCAGGGGCTGCGGACGACGGCGGTCAGGGGGACACTGGTGACGGATCCGGTGACGGCGGTGCGTCCGACGGCGGCGGGTACGAGAACGCCTCCTGGGGCGATGGCGGATCCGACTTCGGCGGTTCGAACGACGGCGGCGGGTTCGACCAGGACTTCGGCGGCGACTTCGGTGGTGGCTTCGACGTCTGAGTGACGCTCCGCGCTCCACCGGCCCCTCCTGTCCAGCCGGTCACGAAGGAGCGACATGGCGATCATCGAGGCCACCGGCCTCACCAAGACGTACACGTCACGGTCGGGGCCCGTCCACGCGTTGGCGGGCCTCGACCTCTCGGTGCCGGAGGGCACCGTCACCGCACTGCTCGGCCCGAACGGCGCCGGGAAGACCACGACCGTGAAGGTGCTCACCACCCTGGTCGTCCCGGACGCCGGCACCGCGACCGTCGCCGGCACCGACGTCGTCGCCGACCCGCAGGGCACCCGGCGCGCGATCGGCGTGTCCGGGCAGTACGCCGCGGTCGACGAGAACCTCACCGGGGCCGAGAACCTCGAGATGATCGGCCGGCTGTACCACCTGGGACGCCGGGCCGCGCGCGACCGGGCCCGCGAGCTCATCGACGTGTTCGGGCTCGCCGAGGCGGGGGACCGGCCCGTGAAGGGGTTCTCCGGCGGCATGCGCCGGCGGATCGACCTCGCCGGGGCACTCGTGATGAACCCGCGGGTGCTGTTCCTCGACGAACCGACGACGGGCCTGGACCCGCGCAGCCGTCTCGCGCTCTGGGGGATCATCGAGGACCTCGTCGCTGACGGTGCAACCGTGCTCCTCACCACGCAGTACCTGGAGGAGGCCGACCAGCTGGCCGACGACATCGCCGTCATCGACGACGGTCGGGTCATCGCCGAGGGCACCTCGGACGAGCTCAAGGCGCAGGTGGGCGGACACCGGCTCGCGGTGACGCTGGTCGACGCCGCCGACGGGGAGCCCGCGACGGCCGTCCTCCGGCGTCACGGCAGCGGCGAGGTCGAGACCAGTGCGGACGGTCGGTCGCTGGCGGTCGCCGTCGACGCCGGGCCGGCGGCCCTGCAACGGGTCCTGGCCGACCTCGGGGCGGCCGACGTCGCGCTGCACGACGCGGGCATGCGCCGCCCCACGCTCGACGACGTGTTCCTCCGGTTGACCGGGCACGCGGCGACGGCGGACGAGGCGGAGGCGGGCGACGGGGCGGGCGCGGGCCGGGCCTCCCGGCGGGGCCGCGGAGCACCACCGCCGGACGACGGCACCACCGGCACCGGGGCGGGGTCGCCCGGTGACCCGGACGCCGGTTCACACCTGGCGGCGGGTGCCGGACGGGAGCGGAGCCGGTGACCGCGACGTCCACCGGGTCGGCCCTCGGGCGGCAGCTGCCCGTCGTGGTGACGTCCCCGCTCGCGGTGTGGATGGAGGACGGCTGGGTCGTCACGAAGCGGAACCTCACGAAGCTCAAGCGGTCGCCGGACATGCTCGTCTTCGCCGTCCTCCAGCCGATCATGTTCGTCCTGCTGTTCAGCCAGGTGTACGGCGGTGCGATCAGCGTGCAGGGGACCGACTACACGCAGTTCCTGATGGCCGGGATCTTCGCGCAGACGGTCGTGTTCGGGGCGACGTTCTCCGGGTCGGCGATGGCGCAGGACCTGAAGGACGGGCTCGTCGACCGGTTCCGCACCCTGCCGATGTCGGCGTCAGCGGTGCTCGTGGGCCGGACGGCCTCGGACCTCGTGCTCAACGGCATCTCGATGGTCATCATGATGGTGACCGGCCTCGCCGTCGGGTGGCGGGTCACCTCGTCGCCGTTCGAGTTCCTGGCCGGCGTCGGGCTCCTGCTGCTGTTCAGCTACGCGTTCAGCTGGGTGATGGCCCTGCTCGGCATGAGTGTGGGGACGCCGGAGGTCATCAACAACGCGTCGTTCATGATCCTGTTCCCGCTGACGTTCATCTCGAACGCGTTCGTCCCGAGCGAGACCATGCCGCTCGTGCTCCGGGTCTTCGCCGAGTGGAACCCGGTGTCGTCGCTCGTGCAGGCCGCCCGGCAGCTGTTCGGCAACGCGGGGTCCGCGCCGGTGCCGGACATCTGGACCATGCAGCACCCGATCGCCACCGTGCTCATCGGGATCGTGGTGATGCTCGCGGTGTTCGTGCCGTGGGCGGTGCGCAAGTACACCCGGATCAGCAGCACCTGACGCAGGGCTCCGGGCGGCCGCGGTGGGCCGCCCGGAGTGCTCCTAGTCGCGGTCGGTGATCGCGTCGCGCACCTTGCGGCGCAGGACCTTGCCGATCATCGAGCGGGGGAGGTCCTCGACGACCACCACGCGCCGCGGCACCTTGTACGCGGCGAGCTGGTCGCGGCACCAGGCGCGCAGGGCGTCGGCGTCGAACGAGGACGGGTCGGCGGGCACCACCGCGGCGACGACCTGTTCGTTGCCGGCCTGCGTGATGCCGACGACCGCGACCTCCTTGACGCTCGGGTGCTTCATCAGGGTGTCCTCGACCTCGGACGGCGAGACGTTGAAGCCGCCCGTGATGATGAGCTCCTTGAGCCGGTCGACGATCCGCACGAAGCCGTCCGCGTCGATCGCCACGATGTCGCCGGTCCGGAACCAGCCGTCGGGGGTGAACACCTCGTCGGTGGCGTCCGCCTTGCCCCAGTAGCCGCTGAACACCTGCGGCCCGCGCACCTGCAGTTCGCCGGACTCGCCGGTGCCGAGGACCTTCGTCTCGTCGTCGGGGTCCACCACGCGGCACTCGGTCGAGGGCAGCGGGAGGCCGATCGCGCCGAGTCGACGGGCGTCGGACACCGGGTTGGCCATGAGCACCGGAGAGCACTCGGACAGGCCGTAGCCCTCGACCAGGAAGCCGCCGGTGCGGGCCTCCCACGGTTCGATGACGTCCTGGGAGAGCGGCATCGCGCCGGAGATGCCGATGTCGATGCCCTGCAGCGACACCCCGGCCGAGTCGGCGGCGTGCTGCAGCCGCGCGTAGATCGGCGGCACGGCCGGCAGGAACGTCGGCGGGCGCTTCTTGATCGCCGCTAGCACGAGGGCCGGGTCGAACGCCGGGAAGAGCACGAGGCGCCCGGCGATGCTCATCGCGAAGGTCAGGCAGAGCGTCAGGCCGTAGGCGTGGAACATCGGCAGCACGGCGTGCACGACGCTGCCGTCACCGGCGCTGATCTGGGGGATCCAGGCGCGGGCCTGTGCGGCGTTGGCGAGCAGGTTGCGGTGGGTCAGGACGGCGCCCTTCGGGGTGCCGGTCGTGCCCGAGGTGTACTGGATGAGCGCGACGTCGTCGGTCTCCGGGCGCGGGTGCCGCTTCGACAGCTTCCGGCTCGACACCAGGTCGTCCCAGCGGGTCGTACCGGTGACCGGTGCGGTGAGCTTCGCGCGCGACTCGCGGGCCTTCGCGACCGGCAGCGAGAGCGCCAGGCGGGTGCGGCGTGGCAGGGCGCGCGTGAGGTCGACCGAGACGACCGCGTCGAGGGCGAGGTCCGACGGGAAGTCCTGCAGTGTGGCGACCGACTTGTCCCAGGCGATCGCGACCTTCGCGCCGTGGTCCTCGAACTGGTGCCGGAGCTCGCGCGGGGTGTAGAGCGGGTTGTGCTCGACCACGATCGCGCCGAGCCGCAGCACGGCGTAGAACGCGACGACGTGCTGCGGGCAGTTCGGCAGCACGAGGGCCACGCGGTCGCCCTTCGTCACCCCGAGCTTCCGCAGGCCGTTGGCCGCGCGCGCAATCTGCTCCTCGAGTTCGGCGTACGTCGTCGTCCGCGTGAAGAACTCGAGCGCCACCGCCTTCGGCCAGCGCGCCGCGGACTGCTCGACCAGGTCCGGCAGGGACCCGGTCATCGGCTCGATGTCGTGCGGCACCCCTGACGCGTAGGAGGCAAGCCAGGGACGAGGCGTGTCGATGCTCACGCGGACCAACCTAGCGGGCGGACCCGAGTCCTCGTCAGGCATGCTCCCGGGCGGACGGAGGGCGCACTGTCAGGGGCGCGACGGACCATTGCACCATGTCGTTCGTCTCCGATGCCTTCCGCACCCGTCTGCAGGCCACGTTCACGGGCAGCACCGCCGGCAGTCCGGAGTGGGTGGACGCCCTCGAGCAGGGGACCGACGCCGGCTTCTTCGGCCCGGGCTCGGCCACGTGGTCGGTGCACGGCGGCAACCAGACCATCGTCGCCGGCGTGCGCGCGTTGCTCGTCCAGGCGCTGCACCCGGGTGCGCTCGCCGGCGTCGCGGACCACTCCCGGTACAAGGAGGACCCCTTCGGTCGGCTCGCCGGCACGATCCGGTGGATCTACACCGTCACGCACGGCGACACCGCGACCGCCCGGGCGGGGAGCGAGTGGGTGCTGAAGCTGCACGAGCGGGTCCGCGGCGTGTACGTCGACGGGCACGGCGTCGGACGGCCGTACACCGCGAACGACCCCGACCTGGCGCGCTGGGTGCACCTGGCGTTCACGGACGCGTTCCTGCGCACGGCGCAGCGCTGGGGGCAGCCGATCCCCGGCGGGGCGGACGCCTACGTCAAGGAGTGGGCGGTCGCCGGTCGGCTCATGCGGGTCGCGGACGCCCCCGAGTCCGAGGCCGAGCTGCGCGCCCAGATGGACGGGTACCTCGACCGCGGGGAGCTCGCGGTGACGCCCAGGACCCGGGAGGTCCTGCGCTTCATCAAGAACCCCCCGCTCGCCCAGCTGCTGCGACCGGGCTACCGGGCGGTGTACCAGGGCGCGGTCTCGACCCTCGACCCGCGGCACCGGTCGCTGCTCGGCATCCGGACGCCCGCGATCGGACCGATCGAGCTGCCCGTCGACCGGGCGACCGGGGTCGTCCTCGACGGCATCGGCAGCGTGCTCGGCACCCAGTCCGGCACCGAGCGTGCGGCGCTCGCCCGCATCGCCCGGCTGGAGCGCGAGGCGGCGGCGGAGCGGGGCATCGACGGCGCCTGACGGCGTGGCCGAGGTCGCACGATCGGCCGTCCGGACACGTCCCGGCCGAGCGTTCGTGCGACCTCGGCGCCGCGCGGGCGGCGTGTCGTGCGACCTCGCGGGCGGGACCGGCCCGGGTGCGGACAGCTCGTCCGGCCCGGGGTGCGGACAGCGCTGGCACGGACGGGAGGCGCGGCACCAGCTGGTGCCGCGCCTCCCGTCCGCCGGTGCCTCAGAAGCCGGACGGCACCCGCGGGGTGTAGGCCTGCTCGAGTCGCTTGACCTCGTCCTCGGTCAGCGTGATCGCGGTCGCCGCGACCGCGTCGTCGATGTGGTGCTCCTTCGTCGCGCCGATGATCGGCGCGGAGACGGCGGGCTTGCCGGCGACCCACGCGAGCGCGACCTGCGCCATGCTCGCGCCCCGCTCCTCGGCGACCTGCCCGACCGCGTCGACGATGGCGCGGTTCGCGTCCTCGTCCTGGCGGTACAGCGTCTTGCCGAACTCGTCGGTGTCGGCACGCGAGCCGGAGCCCTGCGCGTCCCACGGGCGGGTGACCTTGCCGCGCGCGAGCGGGCTCCACGGGATGACACCGACGCCGGTGTGCTCGCAGAACGGGTGCATCTCGCGCTCCTCCTCGCGCTCGAGCAGGTTGTACTGGTCCTGCATGCTCACGAAGGGCGTCCAGCCGTGCAGCTCGGCGACGTGCTGCATCTCGGCGAACTGCCACGCCCACATGCTCGACGCGCCGATGTACCGGGCCTTCCCGGACTTGACGACGTCGTGCAGCGCCTCCATCGTCTCCTCGACGGGCGTGTCCGGGTCGAAGCGGTGGATCTGGTACAGGTCGACGTAGTCGGTGCCGAGGCGGGTCAGCGAGGCGTCGATCTCGTGCATGACCGCCGCACGCGACAGTCCGGCACCGTTCCGCCCGGGGCGCATCCGGTTGTAGACCTTCGTGAAGACCTGGACGTCCTCGCGCGGAGCGAGTTCCGCCAGGAGCTTCCCGGTGATCTCCTCGCTGCTGCCAGCGGAGTAGACGTTCGCGGTGTCGAACGTGGTGATGCCCGCCTCGAAGGCACGGCGGACGAAGGGCCGGGCGTCATCGAGTCCGACGCTCCAGGCGTGCGAGCCGGCGGCCGGGTCCCCGTAGGACATCATCCCGAGGACGATGCTCGAGATCTCGAGGCCGGAGCTGCCGAGGCGGGTGGTGGGGACGGTCGTGGTGTCGGACATGCGGGTCCTCCCGGGACGTGACGGTGCAGGTACCGACGGGACGGTCAGGCGGTCGTGCGGGCGTCGCGCCCGGTGACCGCGAGGAGCTTCACCTGCAGCGGAGCATCGTCGTCCACCTGCACTGGGGCCGCGTACAGGCCGGTCGCGGCGAGGGACTGGATCTGCGGCTCGAAGTGCGTCCACACCGCCTCGACGAGTTCGTCCGGCAGGTGCTCGTCGCTGCCGGTGGCCCGCGCGAGGTCCCACGTGTGGATCGCGATGTCGCTCGTCTGCTCCGCCAGGTACTCCCCGGCGCTCACCACGTCGGTGGCCAGGTGCACCGGGGTGTCCTGCGGTGCACGCTGCCACGCCTCGATCGCCGCGCTCGAGTGCCGCTCCCACGCCGCCACCAGGTCGTCACCGATCGGCTCGAGGTCGGCCGCGGCCTGCTCGTGGTCGCACCCCGTCAGGAGCTTCGGGATCCACCGCTGCTCGTCGACCACGTGGGCGACGAGGTCCCGGGTCGTCCACTCCGAGTCGGGGGTGGCGGCGTCCCAGTCGGTGACCGCGGCGACGCGGCGGCCGAACTCCGCGGCCGCGATGGTCTGCAGGGCGATCCAGTCGGTGGGCATCGTGGTGACTCCTGTTCGTCAGCGGTGCTGCTCACGCTACCGCTCGGCACGTCGTGCGTCGGGACACGGGACGAGCCCCGACGCCGAGGGCGCCGGGGCTCGTCGAGTGGGACCGCGGGTCAGGCCGCCTGGAGGACGAACTGCACGTCGAGGTTGATCGTGACGTCGTTGCCGAGCGTGAAGCCACCGGCCTCGAGCGCGGCGTTCCAGTTCACGCCGAACTCGGTGCGGTCGATCTTGGTCGTCGCCTCGGCGCCGAGCTTGGTCTGGCCGTAGCCGTCGGTGGTGACGCCGCCGAACTCGGTCTTGAGCGTGACGTTCTTGGTGACGCCGCGGAGCGAGAGCTCGCCGTCGATGAGCATGTCGTCGCCGCCCTCGCGGATGCCCGTCGAGCGGAACGTCATGTGCGGGTGCTCCTCGGTGAGGAAGAAGTCACCGGTCGCGAGGTGCTGGTCGCGCTGCGCCTGGTTGGTGTTGATGCTGGCGACGTCGATCGAGGCCTCGAGGGTGGTGTCGAGGGGGTTCTCGGCGGTGACGAGCGTCGCGTCGAACTGCTCGAACTTGCCCTTGACCTTGCTGATCGCGAGGTGGCGGACGGAGAAGCTGACCTCGGAGTGGGTCGGGTCGAGCTTCCAGGTGCCGGTGACGTAGCCGGGGATGGCGGAGGCGGTGAGAGCCATGGTGTGTCCTTCTTCGAGCGATGTGTCTTCGAGCGGTGAGTCGGGGGGCCGGCGCGGTGGTGCATGCGCCTGCATCGACCTTGATGCTACCCCATCCTGCACCCGTTTGGTTGAAGCATCAACCATTGTTCACCGAGGAGTCGACCCGGGTACTGCGGAGACCCCTCACGAGAGCGCTCACTCCAGTAGCGTCGGGCACATGGAATTCAGGTACCTGGGCAACTCCGGACTCAAGATCTCCGAGATCACCTACGGCAACTGGCTGACGCACGGCTCGCAGGTCGAGAACGACGTCGCCACCCAGTGCGTGCGGGCAGCGCTCGACGCCGGCATCACCACGTTCGACACCGCGGACACGTACGCCAACACCGCCGCCGAGACCGTCCTCGGCGAGGCGCTCAAGGGTGAGCGTCGGCAGTCCCTCGAGGTCTTCACGAAGGTGTACTGGCCGACCGGCCCGAAGGGGCACAACGACGTCGGCCTCAGCCGCAAGCACATCATGGAGTCGATCAACGGCTCGCTCGAGCGGCTGCAGACCGACTACGTCGACCTCTACCAGGCGCACCGCTACGACTACGAGACGCCGCTCGAGGAGACCATGCAGGCCTTCGCGGACGTCGTCCGCCAGGGCAAGGCGCTCTACATCGGCGTCAGCGAGTGGACCGCCGAGCAGATCCGCGCCGGTGCCGCGCTGGCGAAGGAGCTCGGCTTCCAGCTCATCTCGAACCAGCCGCAGTACTCGATGCTGTGGCGCGTCATCGAGGGCGAGGTCGTCCCGGCCTCGAAGCAGCTCGGTCTGTCCCAGATCGTCTGGTCCCCGATCGCGCAGGGCGTGCTCACCGGCAAGTACAAGCCGGGCCAGCCGCTCCCCGAGGGCTCGCGCGCCACGGACGAGAAGGGCGGCGCCGACATGATCAAGCGGTTCATGCGCGACGAGGTCCTCGAGGCCGTGCAGCGCCTGCAGCCGGTCGCGGACCAGGCCGGACTCACGCTCGCCCAGCTCGCCATCGCGTGGACGCTGCAGAACGAGAACGTCGCGTCCGCGATCGTCGGGGCATCGCGCCCGGAGCAGGTCACGGACAACGTCAAGGCCGCGGGCGTCACCCTCGACGCCGACGCGCTCGCCGCGATCGACGACGCACTCGGCGACATCCCCGAGCGCGACGCGTCGAAGAACGTGTCGCCGGCGCAGCGCCCTGCCTGATCCGGCGGGTCGCGGTCGCGACCGACCAACCGACGGGAGGCCCGGTACCAGCTGGTACCGGGCCTCCCGTCCGTCGTGCACCCACCGGCAGGCGACCGCTGCTCGGCTCGTGACCGGCGGCGGAGGCGCAGGGCACTCCGGTGGGGACACCGCGTGATCGGTGCGGGAAACCGCAGACGCGTCCTCGTGCCCTGTGCGGGAACCCGGGCCGGTGTTGTGATGACGGAGCACCGCTCACCACGCTGCTGCCCGGCGACCCGAACGACCGAAGGCTCCACGATGCCCCTGCTCCCGCACGCCCGCGACCTGCTGCGGTGCCCGTGACCGCCTCCTCGATCGGAGCCCGCCGGTCGTTCGCCGACAGCGCCGTCGCCGCCGCGGCGCGCACGTCCGCGAGCGACCTGGCCTGGCTGCTCCCGGTCCTCGCCGTGACGGCCGCCGTGCTCGTGGTCGGCCTGGAGGGCAACCCGCAGCGGATCGACGACGAGGGCACGTACGCGGCCCAGGCGTGGTCGGTGTTCCACCTCGGCGGCCTCACCCACTACACCTACTGGTACGACCACCCGCCGCTCGGGTGGATCCAGATCGCGTTGTACACCGAGGCGACCGGAGCCTGGGTGCGGCACGCGACCGCGGTCGGCGCCGCGCGCGAGGCGATGGTGGTGTTCGCGGTCGCATCCGCCGCCCTGCTGTACGTGCTCGCGCGCAAGCTGCACGTCAGCCGCCCGGCCGCCGCCGCGGCGGTGCTGGTGTTCGCCCTCTCGCCCCTGGCGGTGCAGTACCACCGCGACGTGTACATCGACAACGTCGCGACCCCCTGGCTCCTCGCGGCCTTCGTGCTCGCCGTGTCCCGTCACCACCAGCTCGTCGAGTTCGCCGGCTCGGCCGCCTGCATGGTCGCGGCGGTCCTCAGCAAGGAGACCTTCCTGCTCGCCCTGCCGTTCCTGGCGTGGACGATGTGGCGGTCGGCGCACCCGGAGATCCGCCGGTACACGCTCAGCGTCGCCGCGGTCGTCCTGGCGCTGGGCGGGTCGTCGTACCTGGTCTTCGCGGCGACGAAGGGCGAGCTCGTGCCCGGGCCCGGACACGTCAGCCTGTGGCAGGGCGTCACGTTCCAGCTCGGGGACCGGAGCGGCAGCGGCTCGGTGTTCGACCCGGCGACGCCCGCGAACCACGTGGTGAGCCTGTGGCTCGGCCTCGACCCCGCCTTCGTGGCGCTCGGGGTGGTCGCGAGCGTCGCCGCTCTGGCGGTGCCGCGTCTGCGCTCGGTCGCAGCCGTCGCCGTCTTCCTCATCGCGGTCGTGCTGCGTCCGAACGGGTACCTGCCCGTGCCGTACCCGATCGCGATCCTGCCGTTCGCCGCCCTCGCGATCGCCGGTGTCTCGGACGTCCTCGTCCGGGCGGTGGTCGATGCGGTCCGACGGGCACGGCTGGCCCGGGCGTCCGGCGAGCCGTCGGGCAGACCGGGTCGCCTGGTCGTCTCGGTCGTCGGACTGACGGTCTGGTCGGTCGCGGCGGTCGGGGTCGTCGGCGCCGCCGCTCCCGCCTCCGCCGCCCGGCTCGGGTCGTTCATGACGACCTCCGCGGACGCGCCGATGCTCGGCGCGCAGGACTGGATCACCGCGAACGTCTCCCGGTCGGACCGGCTCCTGGTCGACGACGCACTCTGGGTCGACCTCGTCCGGGCCGGCTTCCCACGGCAGAACGTCATCTGGTACTACAAGCTCAGCACCGACAGCGCCGTCGCACGCCAGAACCCCTCCGGCTGGCGCGACGCGGACTACATCGTGACGACGCAGTCCGTGGCGATCGGCGCCACGCAGCTGCCGGGCATCCAGGCCGCACTCCGCGCCTCGGCGCCGGTCGCGGTCTTCGGCGAGGGTGGCGAACAGGTCGTCGTCCGGCGCATCGACCGGCAGGGGGCGGAGCACCTCCGGGCCGGTGCGGAGCGGGCCGCGGCGACCCGGGAGCGGGTCGGGACGGAGCTCGTCGGCAACCCGGCGCTCCGTGCCTCGGACGACCAGACGGCGCTCCTCCGCAGCGGGGGCGTCGACGAGCGGGCGACGGTCGGGATCGGGGCGGTGCTCGCGGCCGGTCCGGTGACGCTCACCGCGCTCCCGGTGGTGCCGGGGGAGCAGGAGACGGCCCGCCGCGGCGTCGTCCTGCAGGCCACGAACACCGCCGCCGCCGAGCAGGCCGAGATGCGCCTGCGCGGACTCGAGGGTGCGCTGGCGCCGGACCGCGTCCACCGGCGCGGCACCGAGGTCGCTGCGACCTGGTCGCCGAACGACCCCGCGGGGCCCGGTGTGCTGCGCGGCGGTACCGGCCGCGCCGGGTGACCTCCCCGTGCACGGGCGTCGGCGCCTCCGTGGACGCTCGCCATGACGGAGTTGCGGGCCATGGCAGATGAACAGCGCGTGTCGCGCGACTGGCAGGGGCCTGGCAAACCCTGTACCCCGACCAAACCACCTCCCCGTGACCCCCGAACCGGGGGCATGCGCTCACCAGTGACCCCCGTCCTGGTGCCACCCGTCCAGGGGGTGGCGCCCGCGTCGACCCCGCACCCGTCCACCACTCCGCACCCGTCCACCACGCCCGGAGCGACGGCAGCACCCGTGGCCGCTGCGGCGGCCTCCCGTCTCGTCCGCCTGACCCGGGCCGTGCGGGAGCTCGCCACCTTCGGCGCTGTCGGCCTCATCGCCTTCGTCGTCGACCTCGTCGTCTTCAACGTCCTCCGTGCCGGCGTCCTCGCCGACCACGCCGTGACCGCGAAGGCCGTGTCGGTCGTCGTCGCCACCCTGGTCGCCTGGCTCGGCAACCGGTTCGTCACCTTCCGGACGCAGCGCACCCGCGGCCGTCGGGAGGCGGTCCGGGAGGGTGTGCTCTTCGCCGCCACGAACGCCGGCGGGCTCGCGATCGCAGCCGGCTGCCTGCTCGTCTCACACCACGTCCTCGGTCTCACCAGCACCCTCGCCGACAACGTCGCCGGCAACGGGGTCGGTCTCGTCCTCGGCACAGCGTTCCGCTTCGCCGCGTACAAGACCCTCGTCTTCCGTTCCCCCGACGCTCGTCGCACGAAGGAGCCCACCGAATGACCATGCTCACCACGCTGACAGCGGCCGCCGCGCCGCTGCTCCAGCCGAACGACCCCGCCGGGACGCCGGGGGACGTCCCGAACCGCGGCACCACGGACGTCCCGACCGGCGGGTCGGGGCAGAGCGCGCACGTCGCCTGGTCCCTGGGGGAGTGGATCGGCTACTCGGCGCTCGTCGCGATCTCCGTGCTGCTGACCCTGGTCGCGCTGTCCACCCTCTGGTGGATGCTGCACGCCTGGCGCTCACGCTCGGCCCTCCGCGCCACGAGCTTCAGCCAGACGCCGCGACCGGCCGCGCACCGCTTCACGCTCCTCGTGCCCGGGCGGCACGAGGAGGAGGTCATGGGGCAGACGCTCGACATGCTCGCCACCCAGGACCACCCCGACTTCGAGATCATCGCGATCGTCGGCGAGGACGACCCGGGCACCGACCGGGTTGTGCGCGAGGCCGCCGCCCGGCACCCCGGGTTGATCCGGGTCGTGGTGGACGACACCCTGCCGAAGAACAAGCCGAAGGCGATGAACCTGGCCCTGCAGTACGCGACCGGCGACATCGTGGGCGTGTTCGACGCCGAGGACGAGGTCTACCCGCGCCTGCTCAGCCTCGTCGACTCGCGGTTCCAGGAGACCGGCGCCGACGTCGTGCAGGGCGGCGTGCAGCTGATGAACTTCAAGTCCAGCTGGTGGTCGCTCCGCAACGTGCTCGAGTACTACTTCTGGTTCCGGTCGCGCCTGCACTTCCACGCCGAGTCGAAGTTCATCCCGCTCGGCGGCAACACCGTCTTCGTGACGAAGGAGCGGCTCGACTGGTCGGACGGCTGGGACGCACACTGCCTCGCCGAGGACTGCGAGCTCGGCGTCCGGCTGTCGGCCGACAACGCCAAGGTCGTCGTCGCGTACAGCCCGGAGGCGGTCACCCGCGAGGAGACCCCGCCGACGTTCGCCTCGCTCCTGAAGCAGCGCACCCGGTGGAACCAGGGCTTCCTGCAGGTCCTCGAGAAGGGCGAGTGGAAGAAGCTCCCCACGTTCAAGCAGCGCTTCTTCGCCCGGTACCTGCTCACCATGCCGTTCATCCAGGCCGCGACCGGGCTGCTCATCCCGCTCAGCGTGATCATGATCGCGTTCGTGAAGGTGCCCACCGGGATCGCCCTGATCTCGTTCATCCCGCTCGCGCCGACGCTCATGCTGCTCGCGGTCGAGATCGCCGGGCTCGGCGAGTTCGGCCGGCTCTACAAGGAGAAGGTCCGCGTCCGCGACTACGTGAAACTCGTGCTCGGCCTCGTGCCGTACCAGGTGTTCCTCGCCGCCGCGGCCGTCCGTGCCGTGATCCGGCACGCCCGGAAGCAGAACGGCTGGGAGAAGACCGAGCACACCGGCCAGCACCGCGGTGCCGGCCAGCCCGAGGTGCAGGGCTTCCCGTCGGCCGTGACCGAACCCGAGCCGGCCCTCGTCGGCGCGACCGCGGGAGGTGACCGATGACCGCCAGCATCACGGACACGACCGGCATCCCGATCCGCGGCGCACGGAGCTCCTCCGGCATCGGCACCTGGATCCGCGTGCACTCCCGGAGTGCGGCCTGGCTCCTGCCCGTCGTCGCGATCGCCGCGGTCGTGCAGGCCTGGAACATGGGCGGCACCCCGCAGCGCATCGACGACGAGGGGACGTACACCGCGCAGGCGTGGGCGATCACCCACCTCGGCGAGATCACGCACTACACGTACTGGTACGACCACCCGCCGCTCGGCTGGGTCCAGATCGCCGGCTACACGCAGCTGACCGGCGCGTTCGCCCGCTACCCGTTCGCCGTCGAGGCCGCTCGCGAGGCGATGGTGTTCTTCGCCGCCGTCTCCGCCGTGCTCCTCTTCGTGCTCGCCCGCCGTTTCGGTGCCGCCCGGCCCACCGCGGCGGCCGCGGTGCTCGTCTTCGGCCTCTCGCCGCTGGCGCTGCAGTACCACCGCACCGTCTACATCGACAACGTCGCCACCCCGTGGCTGCTGGCCGCCTTCGTCCTCGTGCTGAGTCGCCGCCAGCAGCTGGCCGGGTTCATCGGCGCCGCCGCGTGCTTCGGGATCGCGGTGCTCAGCAAGGAGACCTTCCTGCTGGCGCTGCCGTTCCTCGTCTGGACCGCCGCCCGTCGAGCGGACCCGAGCACCCGTCGGTACACGCTCAGCGTCGCCGGAGCGGTCCTCGCCGTGATCGGTGGCGCGTACGTCCTGCTCGCCGGCGTCAAGGGCGAGCTCCTGCCGGGTGCCGGTCGGGTCAGCCTGCTCGAGGGCATCACCTACCAGCTCGGCACGCGTGCGGCGAGCGGTTCCGTCTTCACCGGCGGCAGCCTCGCGAACGAGGCCGCAGCACAGTGGTGGGCACTCGACCCGGTGTTCATCGTGCTCGGCTCGGCAGCCGCGGTCGTCGGACTGTTCCTCCGCCGCGTCCGCCCGGTCGCCGCGATGCTCGTGTTCCTGCTCGTCTTCATGTTCCGCCCGAGCGGCTACCTGCCGGTGCCGTACGTGATCATGCTCGTGCCGTTCGGCGCCCTGCTCGTCGCGTACGTCGCGGAGCGCGCCGTGCTCGCCGTGACCGGGGCCACCGCGTTCCGCGCCCGGAACCGGGTCCGCGGTGCCGGCCGTCGCACGCTCGGCGGGGTCTGGGCGCTCGGCACGGCCGCTGCCGTCGTCGTCGCCGTCCCGCTCTGGGGCACGCAGCTGCGCGGGTTCCTGGTCGCCGACCTCGACCGACCGATGGCGCAGGCGCAGGACTGGATCGGCGACAACGTCGACAAGAGCTCCCGCCTGCTCGTCGACGACGCCATGTGGGTCGACCTGGTCGACGACGGCTTCGCGCGGAACAACGTGGTCTGGTACTACAAGCTCGACACCGACGGAGCCGTGGAGCGCCAGTCCCCGAACGGCTGGAAGGACTCCGACTACGTCGTCACGACCGACTCGATGCGCACAGGCGGGACCTCCTCGTCCGACGTGCGGCAGGCGATCGCGAACTCGACGACCGTCGCGTCGTTCGGCACCGGCAACCAGCAGGTCGACGTCCGCCTCATCAACGCGCAGGGACGGACAGCGGCCGAGCGTGAGGCCACCAGGGCGAGCGACCTGCGGAAGACGCTCGGGACCGAGCTCGCGGAGAACCCCGCCCTCCGTGCCGACGCCGGCACCGCGTCCCAGTTCCGCGCCGGCCAGGTGGACCCGCGCGCCGTGGTCTCCCTCGGTCAGGTCCTGGCCGACCGTCCCGTGGGCGTCGACCGCTTCACCCCGCTGCCGGGCGAGGACGGGCAGACGTTCCGGCAGGTCGTCCTGCACGCGAGCAGCGTGCGGGCCGCCGCGGCGACCGAGCAGACCCTGGACGCCATGGCGGACACCTACCGTCCGGAGTCGATCGAGCGCGACGGCGACACCCTGACCGTCCGCTGGTCCGCGACCGACCCGACCACCGCGCAGGTGGGTGCGCCGTGACCCCCGCGGCCCGTCCCACCCGTACCCCTGTCTCTTATACACATCTCCGAGCCCACGAGACATCTC